>NZ_JACGAY010000006.1:0-76036 GCF_020137705.1 Campylobacter sp. RM9333 | reverse complement strand
TTGAAATTAAAGAAGAAATTAATAATAAAGTAGTGGCTTTATTAGAAAAAGAAGATGATGAAAATTCTGATAATAATAAAGAAGATGAAGAAAATAATAATAATGACACAAATAAACCAGATATGCCAATAGTTCCTAGTGAGCCTGTTTATAATAAATATTTTTCAAATGCAGACAATAAAAACTATTATTATTCATCAAATACTAGCCTAAGAAGTGGCGATGTTAGACAAGACGCTGCAGAGCTTAATGTGAAAAAAGGTAGTTTAAATATCCTTAGTAATACTAAAAGCGGTAATAATATTACAGATTTTAAAAAAATCAGCGTTACAAATAATCAGCTAAACATATTAAAAACTACAAATGATGCTAATAGTGTTGAAGATTTTTCATATAGTTTAACAGATACTACAATTAGTGGTTTAGATGGATATAGCGATTTAAAATTTAGTGCTAATGATGGAAAAGTAAGTTATACTGCTAATAAAGAAAAATTAGAAGCAAATATTTTAGATGATAGTTTTTCTATGTTAAAAGACACAAGCACAAATTCTAATTATAATGCTATAGATAAAGAGTGGGGTAATTTTACAAATACATTATTTGAAAAAAATAAGGATTATTTCAATGTATCAGATTTAAATAAGGTATTTTATTATGGTTCAAATAAAGCTGCAATGCAGTTAAATCTTAAAAATTCATCTATTGCTTATTATTATGCAGATGCATATGAAGCTAAAAAACTTTATGCTGATTTTAAATATGCAAATCAAATATATTACGAAAACGCAAAGAGTTCAGGAAGTTCTTATGATAAGCAAACTTATGATGTATATAACAAAACCATATCACCTATTAACGGCTCATCTACTTATAATATACAAGCAAATGCTTCTAATGGCATTAAAAATCAAGATTTTGCTTTAAAAGCAGATAAAAATAAAGCAGAAATTAATTTTGGAAGTGTAATTTCTAGTTTGATGGATACTCAATTAGACCCGCAAAATAGATTTCAATACTTTTCTAATGAATTTGATAAATATAAAGATACTTATAAAAGTAAATATTTAGGTGCTGATGAAGATAAGGAATATTTTTATGCAGGTAGTGGAAGCTCAATTAAATTAAATCCCGCTAAGCAAGAAGTAGATAGTTATGTAGTATATGATGGTGGGTATGGAAATATTTTTAGAGTAACTTTTGATAAAAATATCGGAGATGCTACCTATGTTAAAAGAGTTGATGGTAGGGTTCAAGATGTTAAACATTCTCAAAAATTTAATATAAATAGTATTAGAGATGTAAATTCAGGTTATACACTAACAGTAGGCGATAGCAATAATGATTATAATTTTGCAGTGAAGGCTGATAAAGTTGGAGCTATATTAAAAGGCAATTTTAAGATAAATGGAGCTAATCATAACGTAGATTCTGATATTTTAAAATATGTAAATACTTCTGCAGCACATAAATTAGTTAAAGATACTTACGATAAAGCAGTTCAAGGAAAATAATAATTTTTAGGGGAGTTAGATTTGACCTAATTCTCCTAATAAACTTCTTAATTTATCATTTCTATATTTTATTTCTTCACTACATTTCCTAGCAATATCTATGCAAATATTTAAATAATTAGTAGTTTCATCATTTTCAAAATCAATATGTTTAGGATTTTGAATTTTATCTTTATTTACACATCCAAAAATATATGTTATTACATTTAAACTTGGAGTTAGTAATAAATATCTTTTATTATGATACATAATATATTGCTCGTTGCATTGTGTGGTTAATAGTGTGATTATTTCTTGTTTTATTTGTTCGTAAGGAGTATTTGGGAAATCTTTGGCTACTTTTTTGATAAATTTTTCATCATTAATTCTATCTTCTTCACTCTGCAAAAATACACTATCATTTTCAAGTAGTGTTTCAAGTTCTTTTAATATTTCAATAGCTCTAATGTAATCTTTCATTTTACCACCTACTATATTTATTACATTTATATTACATTAAAAAGAAAAATAAAGGTAAATTTTTTAGGTTATTTAATTAGTTTTTTTAATTAAAATAATTTTAATAATTAAGCATTTAGCCTAAATATTAGTATTTTTTATCTTTTATAGTCATAAATATATAAAATAATACATTGAAAATTTAAGTATAAATATTAAATATTTATACTTAAAAGGTCTTTTATATGTCAAAAGTTAAAAAAGAATTTGAAATAATATCTTTAATATTATTTAATTTAATTTGCCTATTATCTAGGCTTTTTGTATGTTTTAGCAGTATTGTATTTAACTCGTTTAGATATTCATTTTTTAATTTTATGATTTCTTTTTTATTTATCAATAGTTCTTCAAATTCAAAAAAACTACAATCAGTAAGCAATCTTTGATAAATTTCATTTTCACTAGGCAAATAAAGCTTAAATTGTTTGCTATCTAGCTCATAAAATTCACGACTTGCATTAATTTTTTCATAAAAAAATGATAGGCTTAATTTAGCTGCGTTTTCGTAATTATTTAATGCTTTTATATTTATTTTTTCAAAAAGCTTATTTAATTTAAGCTCATAATTATTTAAAGCCTTTTCATAATCATTTATAATAAGCTCATCTAATGCTTTATAAAAATCATCTGCTATTGCGTAAAAATCAGCATTTACAAGGTCATTGTAGTTTTTATCTAATTCTTTTGTTTTAGCAATATTTAAAGCATTTTTAAATTCTTTTAAAGGCTTGTGAAAATTATCTAAAAGGTTTAAAAATTGCTCGTTTATTTCTTTTCTAATTTTTAAAAATTGCTTATTAATCGTATCTTTGTTGTAAAAAATACTTAAAAATGTATCATCAGGATTTAAAGTTTTGTATGAATATTCGTTTTTATTAAAGCAATTTTTATGAAATACCCCATCATTTTGGGTATAAAAATAAGCATTTTTTACCTTAAAATTAGTCATAAATTCATTAGCAATCGTCCTTGCTATACTCTTTAAAGCATTTAAAATCTCATCATTAAAGCCACTATAATCAAATTCATTTTTTGCAAGTATTTCTAAATAATTTTTAATTTTACACTCTAATTCTTCAAGGCTTAGTTTAATCTCGCTAATAATTCCTAAAAGCTCATTATTTAATGTTTTTAAAGAAGCTTTTATATTATCTTCTTTAATGCTTGTTTTATTTAGATTTTTTAAAAAATCATAAAAGGCCAAAATATTTGAATCAGGATTATTTTCACTTGCTTGTTTGCAAGAAATTAGCTCAATTTTTTCAAAATACTTAGCAAAAACTTCATTTAAATAATTCTTTAATCTTAATTGCTCGGCTTCGTTTAATTTATCTTTTTGATTAATTAGACAAATCTTTTTTATATTTGGTTTTAATTCTTTAATAGCCTTTTCTTCACTAGCCTTACCAGCACTTTCAGCTAAACTTAGCCAAATTAAAGTATCAAAAGAATTAAATAAATTTTTAGAAAATTCTTCATCGGTAGTATTTGCATTTAGTCCTGGAGTATCAATTAGTGTAATATCTTTTAAAAGTTCGTTATTTGTAAAAATATTAATACTTTTAAGCCCATTTAGTTCTTCGTTTTGGTCATTTACAATATTGTTTGTAAGTTCGCTTAAGCCGTTTTCAAATTCTGCTAAAACTAAATCATTTAAACCATAATTAATATAAGTAGCAACAACGCTAACAGGTCTTGCCCCTGTAGCTAAAATATCTTTTTTAAAAAGCAGATTTAAAAGTGAGCTTTTACCTGAACTAAATTGTCCTATCACACCAACTTGTAATGGTAGATTATAATGCTTACATAAATTATCAATATTATTAATTAGTTTATTGCTAAGCATTAAATTAGGATTTTTTAGAGTGTTTTTTAAGGTTTTTAAATCTCCTAAAAAGCCTTTTTCATAACTTATATTATATTTTTCATTATATTCTTTTAAGACACTTTTTATCATTTTAAATTCTCTTTTATTTCTAATAATTTTTCTATTTTTTGTGTATTTAAGCTCAATAGATTTTCATCGTTAAATTCATTTATATTGATTTTTTCAATATGATAAATACTAAAAAATTCATTTTTCAAAAACTCATTAGCTAATTGTTTTTGCTCGCTAAAATTAAAAAAATTAAGATTGATATTTAAATAAATCGCATTTAATTTATTATTGATTGCATTTTCACTTTTATCACTTAGCAAATCAAGTTTATTTATGATTTTTTCAAATTCTTCAAATATTTCTTGTAATTTATTTTTATCAAAAATAATTTCATAATCTTTAGTAATATTTAGCCTTGCTTTAATTTCATTAAAATCATTTAAGAATTTATTACTCATACTTGAGTTAAGCCCATTTAATAAATCTTTAAAACCTTGAAAAATTACATTTCTTACCTTTTCGTTTGAGTAATTTTTGTCATAATTTAATTCATCAAAAATCCTAGCAGCTTGATTTTTTGCTAAAAAGCTTAATTCGTGTGCTTGGATTTTGTAGTCTTTATTTAAGTATTCATTTAGCGATATTTCAAGTTCTTGTTTTAAGGCTAGTTTTTTGGCATTTTCGTTTTGTAGATTTTCTATATTTTTCATATATTCGTTTTTATCTAGCTTTAAAGAATTGTTTATATTAGTTAAAAGCGTAATTTCTAAATCAATTAGATTTTTAAATTTTTCGCTAATGCTATTTATAAATTCTTGTGAGCTAGTAGAATTAAAGCAAACATCGTTTAAATAGGCTTTTAAAGCATTTATTTCACCTTTTGAATTGTCTTTTTTAAATTCACTAGCACTTACGCAAAATAGCTCATAATTAGGTGTAATATCTAGGTTTTTAAGCTCATTGTTAAAGCGATTTTTGACATATTCTTTTAATTTAATTTGCTCATCAATACTTATTAAATCACTTTTTGTAAGCACTAAAACTAGCTTTGAATTAGGATTATTTTTAGCAAAACTTGTTAAAAATTCTAAATCTTTAATGCTAAGTGCTTGAGTGCAAGTCATAAGGTATAAAACACAATTAGCAGTTTTTAAAAACTCTAAGCTTTTTTGTTCTCTACTAATTACTACATCATCAAGACCAGGAGTATCTATTATATTTATTTTATTTTTTAAATACTCGTTGTTTAGATGGATTTCAATATCTTTTACAAAAATACTTATGCTAGAATTTGCACTTGTATAATCGTATAATTCGTTTATTTTTACTTCAACGCTTTTATGCTCAACAAAATCAATATTAAAGATTTTATTTAATTCTTCATTCAAACTAGCTTGAGTTTTTAAGGCATTAAATTCTGCTTCATTATAAAAATTTACTTTTATTTTTTCATTTTCATCATAGCTAATTACACTAAGATTTGCCGTTTCAGGTGCATTTGATACACCTAAAAAATCTTGATTTAATAAAGCATTTATTAGGCTACTTTTTCCTGCGTTAAATATCCCACTAAAAGCTATTTTATAATCTTTGCTAATTAATTGAGTATAAAACTCATCAAGCTTATCTTTAAGCTCATTGCTTAGAATTTGTTGTAAATTTTTATAAATATTTTCAAGTTTATCTTGGCTTTTTTTAAAATTATTATTAAATTCTTTTGATGAATTTATTTTTGTATTTTGAAGATAAGTGAAGATATTTTCTTTTATTTTTAATAATTTTAATTTTTCAAGATAAAAGATTATTTCAAGTGGATTTAAAAGATTATTGTGAATAGAATTTAAAACAGCAATTTGCTTCATTTTAAGCTCAAAAAAACTATCAGTATTTAGGTATTGTTTGTATGTTTTTAGATTTAATAATTCTTTATAATTTAATTCATTAGCACATAAAATTAATGCGGCAAGTTCGGGATTAAAAATATTTTCTTCATAGTTAAAATCAAGATTTCCTAATTCATCATTCCATAAATTTTTTAATAATTCTTGCAATTTAATTCCTTTTTGAAAAGATTTAAAAATCTTAGCTATTAAGACTTAAAGAAGTGTTACAAATAGTAATTAGGAGAAAAATTATCTAGTTTTTGTGTAAAAACTACTCAAATACCTATAAATATTTTAATTATATTTATCAATTAATTATATTTTTATTATATTTTTTGTGTTAGTATCTCGCCGAATTTTTAATAAAAAAAGGAAAAAAATGAGTTTTAAAAATAAAATTTATTTAACATTAATTGTGTTATTAGTCGTTGGATATTCGGCTCTAACCTACATTAGTTATAGCACTAGTAGCAAAACTATATCTGCTAATATTGAACGCTATTTAGATGATATTGTAGATAAGAATTTAAATTACATTCAAAATTTCATTAGCATAACAGAGCAAAGCATTAAAGAGACTGCTAAAACTTTATCTAAGTTTGATTCAAATTCTAAAGAAGCTTTTGTGCCTTACTTAGAAAATGAAACTAGGGTTTTAAATTCTCCTATGGTATTTTTAGCGTTTGAAGATGGCTCTATGTATGATGGCACAGGCTGGAAAGCACCTTTTGATGCAACTCAAAGAGGTTGGTATAAACAAGCAAAACAATTAAATAAAACTTTTGTAACCGATGTTTATGAAGACGCTCAAACTAAAAAATTAGTTATGTCAGTAGTTTCTCCAACTTATGATACAAATTCTAATTTTAAAGGTGCTTTAGGTGCTGATGTTACCTTAGATAAAGTTTCTGATTTTTCTAAAAATGCTGGAATTGAAGGTGGAGCTTTATATGTTTTAGATAATTATGGAATGATTATTGGTTATCCTGATCAACAATTAATAGGTAAAAAATTAGTAGAAGTATTTCCTGATTTAAAACCAATGCTTGATGAAATGTATTCAAAAAATAGTGGCAAATTAGAATTTGAATTAAATGGAGTAAAGCAAATTATGGATTTTAGCACTATTCCTGAAACTGGCTGGAAAGTTGCTGCTGCGATAAATAAAGAAATAGCATTTAAAGATGTTAGCAATCAGTTTAAAACGCTAATAATCGCAAGTGTTTTAGCTATTGTGGTTACTATTGGTATTGTTATATTGGTTTTAGTTTATTTGTTTAGACCATTTGATAGACTAGGCTTAATGATGAAAGATTTAGCAGTAGGGGAAGGTGATTTAACAAAAAGAGTTGCGATTAATGGTAATGATGAAATAGCTCAAATAGGAAAGCATGTAAATACTTTTATACAAAAAATCCAAACTTTAATAGCTAATTCAAAATCAACTTCAACAGAAAATGCAAGTGTAGCTCAAGAATTAAGCTCAACTTCACTAGCAGTAGGTAAGCAAGTAGAAGAAGAAACTACAATAATAGGTTGTGCTACTAAAGCAGGAGAAGCTATATTAAAAGATATAGATGTTACCGTTGAACACGCTGAAGAGAGTTCAAAACAACTTGAAACAGCTAGTGATAATTTAGATATTATTAAAAATCAAATATTAAAACTTGTTTCAGTGCTAGAAAATCAATCTTTACAAACCACTGAATTATCAAATAAATTAAATCAAACTAGCCAACACACAGAAGAAGTTAAAAATATCTTAAATGTTATAAACGATATAGCAGACCAAACTAATTTATTAGCATTAAATGCAGCTATTGAAGCAGCTCGTGCGGGTGAGCATGGTCGTGGATTTGCTGTGGTTGCTGATGAGGTTAGAAAATTAGCTGAAAGAACGCAAAAAAGCCTTGCAGAAATAAATACAACAATAGGTGTGGTAGTTCAATCAGTAAATGATGCGTGTGGAGAAATGGAAAAGAACGCTCAAGATATTTCAAATATTTCAAAATCTAGTGTTCAATTAGAAGAAGTGGTTAATGAAAACTCTTTAATCGTTCAAACAAGCATTAGTGCTAATAAAAATAGCGTAAATGAATATAAAGATATAGCTAAGACTATTCGTAGTGTTATAACTCAAATTGAGCAAATTAACAAAATCGCTAATTCAAATGCTAGAAGCGTAGAAGAAGTAGCAGGAGCAAGTGAGCATTTATCTAAGATGACTATCAAACTTGATGAAGAATTGGGTAAATTTAAAATCTAATTTAAACCAGCTAAATGCTGGTTTAATTTTTTAGTGGAATTTAAATCTAAGATTATTTGTAAAAGTTTTTTAATATTGTTAGTTTGATAGGATTTCTTTTAATTTTCTGAAGTCTTTTAATTCATTTTCTAGTTTATAAACTTTTTTTAGCAAATTCATAGCAGCTATGGTTCTTGTGCTTATTCTATTTGTAGCAATTGCAATTCTTAAACTCCCTTCACTCATTCCAATTTTTTCTGCTAATTCTTTGTAGGTTAGATTGTTTTCTTTACAAAATGTTTTTATTTCTTCTACTTTCATACCATATCCTTAATACAAATATATTTTTTATATAATATCATTTAAATGATTAAGCAAAATATATATTTTTTAAATTTTTGTATTTTTTTATGATGATAAAAGTAATGAATATATTTTAAGTGTAAGCATAGTCAAGCTTTTTATTAAATGAAGCAAGCAAGAGATAGGAATGAAAAATAATAATTTACAAATTATATTTATAAGAATATATAAAGAATTATCAAAAGTTATTAAAGAAACAAATAAAGCTAAAAAATTAGTTTTAAAATGAGATAAATAATAGGAATTTGAAATTCCTATTATTTTTTACAATCCCAAACGCTCATAAATCTTATCAATATTTTTAAGATGATAATCAACTAAAAAAGCATTTTCAATTTCTTCGGTGCTTAAGATTTCGCAAATTTCTTTGCTATTTTTTAATAATTCTTTAAACTGAAGCTTTTCGCTCCAAGCCTTTTTAGTTAGTCCTTGCACTAAATCATATGCCATCTCACGACTTAAACCCTTTTGAATAAGGGCTAAAAGCACTTGTTGAGAGAAGATTAATCCATAAGATTTATCTAAATTACTTTTCATATTTTCAGGATAAATCATAAGATTTTTTACAATAGAACTAAATCTTTTTAGCATATAATCAAGCAAAATCGTTACATCAGGAAGCATAATTCGCTCTGCACTAGAATGGCTAATATCACGCTCGTGCCATAGATTTATGTTTTCGTAAGCAGTTATTAAATACCCCCTAATCACACGGCTAAGACCACAAATATTCTCACTTCCTATTGGATTTTTCTTATGTGGCATTGCAGAGCTGCCTTTTTGATTTTCACTAAAATATTCAAGCATTTCTACGCATTCAGTTTTTGCAAGGTGTCTTATCTCTGTAGCAAATCGCTCAAGTGCACTTGCAATCAACGCACACACGCTTATGTAATTTGCGTGCAAATCTCTAGGTAAAACTTGAGTGCTGATATTTGCTACATTTAATCCAAGCTCTTTACAAATATCAAGTTCTACTTCTAGTGGAACATTTGCATAAGTGCCTACTGCACCGCTAATTTTTCCTACTCTAATCTCTTCACTAGCGTTTATAAAACGCTCATAATTTCTTTTGATTTCTTCGTAAAAATAAGCAAATTTTAGCCCAGTAGTAGTAAGCTCTGCATGAACTCCGTGAGTTCTTCCTATTTGTGGAGTATATTTATAAAGACTTGCTTTTTCTTTTAAAATATCTAAAAGATTTTCTAAATTAGCTTTTATTATTTCATTTGCTTTTTTTAGTTGAATTGCTTGTGCAGTATCTACTACATCAGTGCTTGTTAGTCCATAATGAACCCATTTTCTCTCATCGCCTAAATTAAGTGATAATGCTCTTGTAAAGGCTATTACATCGTGTTTGGTTTGCTCTTCTATTTCTTTTATTTTTGCTATATCAAACTTAGCATTTTTATATAGTTTTTCTAAATCTTCATTAGGAATTACACCTATTTTATTAAACGCCTTGCAAGTTGCAAGCTCAACTTCTAGCCAAGCATTAAATTTAGCTTCTTCACTCCAAATACTTGACATTTCAGGGTTTGAATATCTTGCAATCATTTTTTACCTCCAAATAATCCTTTAAGAAGATTTTCAGCAGGTTTTAATGTTTCATTTATTTTTTCACCATTATTTTTGCCTGTTATTTTATCTAATACTTTTACAGCATTTTCTATAGTATTTTTTGCATCAGGAATGAATTTAACATCATCATTTACACCTGAAAATGTTCCTTTAATTTCATTATTATTAAATGCTACAAGAGCAGGTGCATTGATACTTTTTGTAAGAGTATTATATGTTCCATTATTTACTTCAATTTTTGCACTTGTTGCACTAATTTTTGCATTATAATCAATTAGATTTTTATTAATATTTACTAATACATCGCCTTTATCAAAAATAACTTGGGTAATATCAGTATTTAAAATCGTATTAATTAATTTTATAGTTTTGTGATATTTTAAATGTCCTTTTCCAAGATTTGCAACTAATTTTCCATTAGCATTTTTTAAATCATAATCTAAATTCCCATTGATATTTGCCTTATAAATATCAATTAAATCAAAAGATTTTGCAAGATTATCTAAAGCTACGCTAGTTAAATTAGCGTTAAATTTATCCCCATTTAGCTTAGCAGCTAATGAACCGCCAAAGAATTCTTTTGAGTTTAAAGTAAGATTTAATATCTTATCAAAAGTTAAATTCCCATCAACTTTTACATTTCCGCTCATATTTTTATTAAGTAAAGCGTTAAAATTAGCTAGATTTGCACTCGCATCATAATTTGCGTTTGCTACGCCTTTTTTGTAATTACCATTTGCGTTAAAACTATCTACTAAATCAGTATTTAATTTAGCGTCAAAACTGATATTATCAGCACCATTTAGCTTAATATCAGCGTTTGCTAATACTTTTGAATTAATCTCTAAATCATATTCTTTTTTGAAATAACTTGGGATTGTTTTTCCGTTTATATTAAGATTTGCCGAGCCTATTAGGTTTTTTAAATCGCTTAATTTTGCGTTTATATTAATATTTGCATCTAACATTTTATCTTGATTTAGCAAGCCTAATAAAGCTAGAGATTTTAGACCTTCAATATTAGCTACTAAATCATTTCTACCCATTTTTATATCTGATTTTGCACCTAATAATAAACCATTTACATTCGCATTTTCTAAACCATTTTTATCTAAATTAGCACTAGCTTTAAGATTTATTATTTCATCGCCACTAAGTTTTAAAAGTCCTGCGTTAGCTCTTAAATCAGTATTAATTGCAGTTTTGCTATTAGATAAATCGTGAGTGATTTTTAAATCTTTTGCATTTATATTTTTACCACTAACTATAGAATTTATATTTGCTAATTTATTTTTAAAATTAATTTGCGAAGTGATTTTTAAATCAGAATTTAAATTAGGATTTATGAAAGCTAATTCAGTAAGGCTTGTAACTAATTGCCCTTGAACTTCTAATTTATTAAGATTTATAGGTTTAAAATCACTTGTAATATTTAAAATATTTGATTTTACATTGATATTTGGAGTAATTTCATTAGCTTTATAAGTATTTTTAGAATCAATTATAACCTTACCAAATCTTGAAATGTCAATTCCAAATTCTTTTGTGATACTTGGTTTTAGCTTAAGTTCTGAATAAATATTAATTAAAGCTTTTGCATCAAGTTTGTCTTTATCAAATTCATCAACATTTGCATTTAGGTTGATAAATCCACTTGCATAATCAACATTTGCGATTTTGCTTAATTTTTCTACATCTAAATTATTAGCATTAAGATTTAGTTTAGTTGGAAAATAATCTTTTATATTTGCATCAAGTGTAAGTGGGCTAGTAAAAATAACACCTTTTCCATCTATGTTAAAATTATTAAAACTACCATTTATATTGCCTTTAATGTTTAAAGGGTCGGTGATTTTTAGGGTTTCTAGGTTTTTTCCATTTAATTCATAATTTATATTAAGATTGCGAGATAATAGTGAAAAATCTCCATTAACTGCTGCTTCAAGCATTCCATTAACTAAAACTTTTAAATTAATAGTTGAAAATCTCAATTCAAATTCTTCAATTTTAACTGCTATATTTGAATTTTCATTGATTTTTTTCTCTGCTATATTTTTTACGAAATTATTTCCAAAACTTGTAAATAACACACAATAAGCCCCTATAACAATTATTAAAATCAAAGCAAGGAGCGAATAAATAACTTTTTTCATAATACAACCTTTCGTTTTCTTCATAAATAAACTTGAGCTATTTTCACTAAAGTTTCTTTAGTTATTTTTTATCATTTAGTGATTTGATTAACTTATTTTAATTATAATTTAGCACTCAAAGAATTAGAGTGATAAACCACAAGAAAGGAAGAAAAAATGAATTTTACTCCACTAAATAAGCGTGTATTAATCAAATGCGCAAATGAAACAAAAACAACAGCTTCAGGAATTATTATACCTGACAATGCTAAAGAAAAACCACAACAAGGCGAAGTTGTAGCAGTTGCTAAAGAAATTAGCGATATTAAAATCGGCGATAAAGTAGTATTTGGTAAATACGCAGGTAGCGAATTAAAAATTGATAATGAAACATATTTAATTTTAAGTTTTGAAGATATTTTAGGAATTTTATAAGGAGATTTAGATGGCAAAAGAAATTTTTTATTCAGACGAAGCTAGAAATAAATTATATGAAGGCGTTAAAAAATTAAGTGACGCTGTAAAAGTTACAATGGGGCCTCGTGGCAGAAATGTATTAATTCAAAAAAGTTTTGGTGCTCCAACTATTACAAAAGATGGTGTTAGCGTTGCAAAAGAAGTTGAATTAAAAGACACTTTAGAAAATATGGGTGCTAGTTTAGTTCGTGAAGTTGCAAGTAAGACAGCTGATCAAGCAGGAGATGGAACTACAACTGCAACCGTTTTAGCTCACGCAATTTTTAAAGAAGGTTTAAGAAATATAACAGCTGGTGCAAATCCAATTGAAGTTAAGCGTGGTATGGATAAAGCTTGCGAAGCAATTATAGCTGAACTAAAAGCTTTAGCAAAACCAGTTGCAGGAAATAGAAAGCAAATCGCACAAGTTGCTACAATTTCAGCAAATAGTGATGAAAAAATCGGACAATTAATTGCAGATGCAATGGAAAAAGTAGGCAAAGATGGCGTTATCACAGTTGAAGAAGCAAAATCAATCAATGATGAATTAAGCGTTGTTGAAGGTATGCAATTTGATAGAGGTTATCTAAGTCCATACTTTATCACAAATGCTGATAAAATGAATTGCGAATTAAGCAATCCATTAATTTTACTTTATGATAAAAAAATCACAAATCTAAAAGACATTTTACCTGTGCTTGAAACTGCACAAAAAAATGGTCGCCCACTTTTAATCGTTGCTGAAGATATTGAAGGCGAAGCATTAGCAACTTTAGTTGTAAATAAATTAAGAGGAATTTTAAATATAGCTGCAGTTAAAGCTCCTGGTTTTGGTGATAGAAGAAAAGCAATGCTTGAAGATATTGCAATCTTAACAGGTGGAACGGTAATTTGCGAAGAAATGGGAAGAACACTTGAAAGTGCAAACGCAGCTGATTTAGGAAGTGCTAGCTCAATCGTAATTGATAAAGATAATACTACAATAGTAAATGGTGCAGGTAGCAAAGACGCAATTAATGCAAGAATTAATCAAATTAAAGCTCAAATTGCTGAAACTACAAGTGATTATGATAGAGAAAAATTACAAGAGCGTTTAGCAAAATTAAGTGGTGGTGTTGCTGTTATTAAAGTTGGTGCTGCAACTGAAACTGAAATGAAAGAGAAAAAAGACAGAGTTGATGACGCACTAAGTGCAACTAAAGCTGCTGTTGAAGAAGGTATAGTAATTGGTGGTGGTGCTGCACTAATTCACGCTACAAATAGAATTAATCTAAATCTTGAAGGCGATGAGTTAATCGGTGCAAATATCGTTCGCCGTGCAATCAAAGCTCCAATTCGCCAAATTGCAGAAAATGCAGGATTTGATGCAGGAGTTATCGTAAATACAATTGAAACTTGCAAAGATGAAAACAAAGGATTTGATGCTGCAAGTGGCGAATATGTAGATATGTATGAAGCAGGAATAATTGACCCTGTTAAAGTTGAGCGTGTAGCATTACAAAATGCTGTAAGCGTTGCTTCAATGCTACTTACAACAGAAGCTACAATAAGCGATATTAAAGAAGATAAACCTGAAATGCCAATGGGTGGCGGTATGGGTGGTATGGGTGGAATGCCTGGTATGATGTAATACCACTTTTAAAAGCTCCAATTTTGGAGCTTTTTATTATTTAAATTCCTAAATTATTTTATTAACTTCATTTCATAAATCTAATTTAATCATATCTTTAAAAAACTATTTATTAAAAGAAATTTTAAGCTTATATTAAGAATCCCCCCCCCCATATAATAAAAGTTTAATTTATTTTAGAAGAACCTTTATGAAAAAGACAATTTTAAGTATTGTTGGTATTGGTTTTATGTTTGGTGCTTGTGCTAGTAATTCTTTGGAGCTTGATACTAAATTAAATAATAGTATTTTTATTGAACCAGTTGCTAAAAGCAAAAAAAGTATATTTGTATTTGCAAAAAATACTAGTGATTGTAATGTAAATATTGAATTAAAACTGATTGAAGGATTAAAAAATAAAGGCTATACAATATTAAATGAACCTACTAATGCTACTTTTATTGTAAGCACTAATATTGTTGAATGCTCTAAAAAAAGTGAAGAAGAATTAAAGCAAGATGCTTTAAAATCAATTAATCCAGCATTTGCTGCTTTTGCTAATAATAAAAGTTTTGCAAGTTCTATTATAAATAATATTACCGGCGAAGAATATACAATAGAATTAAAAGCTGATGTTAATATTAAGCAAAGAAGTGCAAATAAGGTAATTAATCAAAACAATAATTATGATATAAAAAATTCAAATTCATCTTTAAAATTACAAAACAATTCAAAATCTCAAAATTACGAAAGTGATTTCATTGAAAACTCAACAATAATTAATGCAAAAGCAAAACAAAGAAATATTAAGCTTGAAGAAGTATTACCTATACTTGAGAATGAAATGGCGAAGAAGATATATAATTTATTCTAATTTTTAAGGAATTTAAATCCTTTTTAAATTCCTTAATTCAGGTAAAACCTTATTTTTCTTGGTTTTCATTATTTTTTTTAATAAAAATTGTTGCTATGCAAACTAGCACAGCAAATAAAGAAAAAGCTTGTTCTAACACTTGCATTTGATATCCTTTCATATTGCAGGATATCAAAAGCAAAAAGTATTCCTAATCTTGTATTTTAAAATCATTAGGGTGGTCTAGTGCGTAGCGGAATTTTTCCATATCTATTTGTTTATTCCATATAGCAACTATTAAGCAAGCAACAGAGTTACCGCATAAGTTTCCACACGCTCTCATCTCACTCATAAACTTATCAACTCCTAATAAAACGGTGATTGTTGCAACAGGGATTAAATTATCTCCTAATGAGCTAAGAGTTCCTGCTAAAACGATAAAGCCGCTTCCTGTTACTCCAACAGCACCTTTACTAGTAACCATTAATATAAGTAAAATTGTAATTTCTTGCCATAAGCTAATATCTATATTAAATGCTTGTGCTAAAAATATTACACTCATAGCTAGATAAATATTTGTGCAATCTAAGTTAAAGCTATATCCAGTAGGTAAAACTAAACCAACACAGCTTTTATCAATTCCTGCTTTTTCTAATTTTTTCATAAGTGGTAATAATGCACTTTCACTTGAGCTTGTTGTAAATACGATTAATAATTCTTTAGCTATAAATCTAATGAATTTAAATATATTTACTTTAGCTACATAACAAATTATTCCTAAAACTCCAAATATAAATACACAACAAGCAGCAAGCATAACAAATAATAAATATCCCATATTTACAAGTGAGCTTAAGCCAAATTTTGATATTAGATAAGCCATAGCACCAAATGTAGCAAGTGGGCTAAAATACATAATTAAAGTAAGAATTTTAAATACAAATGATTGGAACACTTCTAAGGCTTTTTTGATATATTCTCTATCTTGTTCTTTTAAAGTTATTACAATAAATGCTGTAAATAATGCTATAAATAAAACTTGCAATGTTTTTCCATCTGTAAATGGGCTTACTAAATCTTGTGGAATTGCTCCTTTTAAAACTCCCCAAAAACTACTTTCACTACCTTGAGAAGCTTTTACATATTTATCAACACTTGATGCATCTAAAGCATTGATATCAAGATTCATACCAACTCCAGGTTGCATAATTCTTGCCATAAATATACCTACGATTAGAGCAAGTGTGCTTACTACTTCAAAGTAAATTACAGCCTTAACACCAATTCCGCCGATTTTTTTAATATCTCCTAGTCCAACTATTCCTAGAATAATCATTACAAAAATGATAGGTCCAATTAAAAGCTTTAATGCTTTAATAAACATATCAATAAACACTTTAGACCAAATAGCTAGATTTTCTATTCCAAGTGCTTCTATTTTAATAGGAGGCATGGCTCCAACAACAATTCCTAGGATTAATCCTACAATAACCCAAAAAATAAGGCTTTTAAAATACCTGCTCATTTTTTTTCCTTTTTTAGATAATATTCACTCATAATAACCAAAAAAATATTTTTTTGATAATTTTTAATGATAAATTAGATAAAAAATGTTACGAATTTACACAAAGGATAAAATATGAATATAAATATCAATGCAAAAGATATAGATTTTGACAAACATTTAATAGTAGATATTAGAACTCAAGAAGAAATAGATGAATTTAGTTTAGAAGATACTTTACTTTATCCTATAGATTTTAATACAGCTGATGAAGAAATTATCAAAAAAGACTTTGATGAGCTTATTAAAAATAATTCTAAAACATTAGTAATTATGTGTAGAAGCGGAGCAAGAAGTGCGTTTTTATGTGAGTTTTTAAATCAAAAAGAAAAAATCGCTCTTAATTTATCAGGTGGTATTATTGCAATGTGTCAAAATTACCCAGATAAAGTAAAAAATTAATTAAAATCATTACAATATGTAACATATTTGACTATTTATAATAATTATTATTAAAATAGTCAAATAATTAAAATTTTTAAAAAATTCTTATTTTAAATTCTCTTTATCAAAATCAAACAAAGTCCGATACTATAAATGTTTTAAATATTTTAAAATTATTATTAATTACTTTAAAGTTTCAGTTTGATTTTGGCTTAACTTAGTAGCAACTTTTCTTTAACTTTTAAAAATAAAATGAAAATATTCATTATAAAAAGGACAATCAAAATGATACTTAAAAGAAATGGATTAAAAGAAGTTTTTAAACCTTATAAGATAGAAAATGCTATCAAAAAAGCTTATGCAAGTTGCAATAAAGAAGCTTCAAATTCTTTAATATCTTTAGTTATTAAAGAGTGTGAGAATAAAGACTTAGTAAGCGTTGAAGAAATACAAGATAAAATTGAAAAAACACTATTTAATGAAAAAGAATTTGAAGTATTGAAAAGCTTTATGCTTTATAGACACACTAGAAAACTTCGTCGTGAAAAAGACCTAGAATATGGCACTTATATTAACTGCTCAAATACAATAAGCGAATATATAAACAAAAGCGATTGGAGAATTAATGCTAATTCAAACACAGGCTATTCTCACGCAGGACTTATAAATAATACTGCAGGAAAAGTTATTGCAAATTATTGGCTAGATAATGTCTATAGTGATGAAATGGGCTTAGCACATAGGAATGCTGATTTTCATATACACGATTTAGATTGTCTTAGTGGATATTGTGCGGGTTGGAGTTTAAGAGTATTATTAAATGAAGGATTTAATGGGGTAAGAAGTAGGGTTGAAAGCAAAGCTCCTAGGCATTTTAAAGAAGCTTTAGGGCAAATGGCTAATTTTTTGGGTATTTTACAAAGCGAATGGGCTGGGGCACAAGCATTTTCAAGCTTTGATACTTATCTTGCTCCTTATGTTTTTAAAGATAAATTGAGTGATTTAGAGATTAAAAAGGCTTTAATAAGTTTTGTTTATAACCTAAATGTTCCTGCTCGTTGGGGACAAAGTCCATTTACTAATATTACTTTAGACATAGTTTGTCCACAAGATTTAAAAAATCAATTTCCAACCACTAATGATATTCATTTTTTTAAGGGCATAAAAGATGATGAATTAGAGCAAAAGGCAAAAATGCGTGGCAAAAACTCACTAGAAGAGCTAACTTATGGTGATTTTGAAGAAGAAATGCAAAGAATTGTTAGGATATTTTATGAAGTTTTAAGCGAAGGCGATAAAAACCATCAGCCCTTTACCTTTCCAATACCTACTATAAATCTTACTGAAGAATTTGATTGGAATAGCGAAGTAGCCGATGCGATTTTTGAAAATACAGCAAAAATGGGCTCATCATATTTTCAAAATTTCTTAGGTTCACAATATAAATTAGATGAGTTTGGCAATAAAGTAGAAGATGAAAATGCTTATAAACCAAATGCGGTTCGCTCTATGTGTTGTAGGCTTCAGCTTGATTTAAGAGAATTGTTAAAGCGTGGCGGTGGGCTTTTTGGAAGTGCTGAAATGACAGGAAGTATTGGTGTAGTTACTATTAATCTAGCTCGTTTGGGATATTTATATAAAGCAGATGAAAAGGGTCTTTATAAACGCTTAGATGAGTTATTAGTTTTAGCCCGTGATAGTCTTGAATTAAAAAGGGCTTTCATTCAAAAAATGTATGATAGGGGGCTTTATCCTTATACTAAAAGGTATTTGCCAAGTTTTAATAATCATTTTTCAACTATAGGGATAAATGGGGCTAATGAAATGCTTAGGAATTTTAGCAATGATGCTTATGATATAAGTTCAGAAATAGGAAAAGATTTTTGCATTAAATTAGTAAATTATATTAGAGAAAAAATTAAGCAATTTCAAGAAGAAACAGGTAATTTATATAATCTTGAAGCCACTCCAGCAGAAGGGACGACTTATCGTTTTGCTAAAGAAGATAAAAAAAGATTTAAAGATATTATCCAAGCAGGAAATGGTGATGAGATTTATTATACAAATAGCACACAACTACCTGTAAATTACACTGATGATCCATTTTTTGCACTCAATATGCAAGATGATTTGCAGTGTGCTTATACGGGTGGAACCGTTCTTCATCTTTATATGAAAGAAAGATTAGAAAACAAAGAAATTTGTAAAAGATTGGTTAAAAAAATAGCGAATAATTATCGTTTGCCATATTTTACGATAACGCCTGTTTTTAGCGTATGTCCAATACATGGATATATTGCAGGAGAGCATGAGTATTGCCCTAAATGTGATGAATTATTAAAGGAGAAAGAATGAAAAATAATGAAAAAAGAACAAAATGTATGGTTTATACTAGAGTAATGGGTTATCACAGACCCGTAGAAAGCTTTAATCTAGGCAAAAAAGGCGAACATAAAGAAAGGAAAATGTTTGTTATCAAATGATTTATGATATTACCCCTTTTAGTGTGATTGATTATCCTAATTATATCTCTTGCATAGTGTGGATTGCAGGTTGTAATTTAAGGTGTAAATATTGCTATAACGAGCATATTATCAATGGTTTTTCTAATGTAAGTAAGAATCAATTAAAAAGCTTTTTAGAAAGTAGAGTAGGTTTGGTTGATGGGGTTGTTTTTAGTGGTGGAGAATGCACTAATTCTTCTAATTTATTAGATTATATAAAATTAGCAAAAAGCTTAGGCTATTTAATCAAAATTGATAGTAATGGTTCAAATCCTAAGGTAATTAAAAATATTTTAGAAAATGATTTAGCAAATTATTTTGCTATTGACTTTAAAGCCCCTAAAGAGAAACTAAAAGCTCTTACGGGGCTTGATTATTTTGATGAGTTTGATAAGACTTTAGATATTTTGCTAGATTTTAAAGCAGAATTTGAAATAAGAACTACTTGGCATTTTGACTTACTTAGCGTTGATGAAGTGCTTAAGATGAATGAGTATTTAAGAAAAAAGGGTTATAAAAATAAATATTATTTGCAAAAATTCCTAGAAGTGCCAAATATTGCTAATCTAAAGCAAAGCATTAAAACGATTGATTTTAATAGACTTGATGATGATTTTTTGTTAAGGAATTTTCATTAAATAAAATTTAGGAATTAAATTCCTAAATCAAAGTGCGTAGCTGCTTTCAAATAATCTTCTATACCAAGGAAGTCTTGGTTTTATATATTTAATATCATTTAAATCACTATCTTTAATCTTTTTATCATAGATTTCTTCGCTTATATCGTGTCCCATTCTTCTATATAAATTCCTAATATCAGTATCTAGCATAATTTGAGTAAGATTTAATTTAGTCTTAATACTATTTACTAAAGGCGTATATTTTGAATTCTTATAAGTAGACAAGAAAATATCAGCATCTTTAATTGAATCTAAAAGTAAATATTGATTTCTATTAGGCAATGAAAAAGCATAAAAATTATTTCTAATTTTAAGATAATTTAGCCATTCGTAATTTTGGCTATTACCATATAGCTTTATATATTCATCTATGTAATAATTTGCTAATAAATACTCGTGCTCATTTGCGTGTGCTTGTGATAAAATTAGCATAGCACTTGCTAAAAGTGGGCTATTTATATGCTCGCTATACAAAGATATATAATCACTATCTGCTTTTTCTAAATCATTCTTTTTTACACTTTCAATGATTTTTTCTAACCAAGCACTATCGCTTAAATTATAATCATCAAACATATCTTTTTTATTGCTAGCACAAGCGCTAAAAAATATCGTTAAAATTAGTAAAAAAATATTAAGTTTTTTCATTTATTTTCCTTTAAAAAGGCGATTATAAGTTCTAATGTTAAATATTTATTATATACTTAGGATATTTTTTTAAAGGAGAAATAATGATATTTGAAGTTAAGTTTCCTATATTAGGTTTTGAAGATACTACAAAAGTAGAGTTAGAAAAAATGTATGATTGTTTCGCGAGATTAAAGAGTGTTGATGGTAGAGGTTTTACATTTACTATGCTAAATCCTTATGCTATTTGTAAAGAATACGAATTTGATATGCCACTTTCTTACAAAGCTTTACTTGAAGTTACAGCTAGTTCAAATATTGAAATTTATAATATTTTGATTTTAAATAAAAGCGTTGAAGAATCTACTATAAATATGTTAGCTCCAGTGATTTTAAACCACGATAATAACACTATGGCACAAATTATTTTAGACCCAACTCAATATCCATTCTATCATCCAACAGAAAAGATTAAAAATTTCTTACAACAAAATATGAATGAACTAAAGCAATGAATGAAAATATTTATATCCTTGGCAATGGCAAAATGGCGAAAGCTATTGCTAAAGGATTAGAGAATTCAAATTTTAATGTGGTTTTTGTAGTAAGAAATAAATTAAATGTAGGTATTAAAAATTGTATTTCTTATGAAGAATTTGATATTACTAATAAGATTTGTATTTTATGCTTTAAGCCATATAATTTAGATGAAGTTAGTAAAAAATTTTTAGGTAAAACTGCAAAAATTATCATTAGTCCTTTAGCAGGAATTAGTATTGATAGTTTAAAAGTAATTGCATCTGAATATTAT
Source organism: Campylobacter sp. RM9333 (assembly GCF_020137705.1). Lineage (NCBI taxonomy): Bacteria > Pseudomonadati > Campylobacterota > Epsilonproteobacteria > Campylobacterales > Campylobacteraceae > Campylobacter > Campylobacter sp. RM9333. The sequence goes on along the minus strand of NZ_JACGAY010000006.1, from coordinate 54,453 downwards.
TTAAAAATTATGCCAAATATTGCTGCTGAATACAATAAATCTTGCACTACTTATGTAGGAGATAAAACTCATAAATATTTTGATTTAGCTTTAAATATTATTAAAGGTTTTGGGGTAGCAATAGAATGTGAGAATGAAAATGAGCTTAATTTAGCTATGGCCATTAATGGTTGTGCCCCTGCGTTTTTAGCGTTAGTTGCTGAAGCTTTAGCTAATGGTGGAGTTAGTATAGGGCTTAAAAACGATAAATCTTATGAGTTGGTAAAATCATTATTTGCTAGTTTTGAGAGTTTAATTGCTAATAATCATCCAGCATTAATTAAAGAAGGTGTATGCTCTCCAGCTGGAGTTAGTATAAAAGGTGTTAATGTTTTAGAAGATGAAGCTGTTAGAAGTGCTTTTATAAAAGCTATAAAAGCTAGTGCAAATAAAAATTAATTTACACACCTAAAAAAGGTGTGTAAAGCTTATTCAATATCAGGTGATTTTGTAATTCTATTTCTTATATCTCTTCTTACTATTTCCATTCCCCATAGCCATACAATATGTCCAAATATTTCTGATAAATGTTCATCAAATGGAATTTGTGATAAAGGTGGAACTTGTGCTATTAAAGGCATTACAATTACATGCGCGAATAAATATACGAAGAATCCAAATACAGCACCTTGCCACATTTTAATACGAGGCCAAATTTCTGCAATCATACAATACATAACACCAAATACAATTGAAAATCCAACATGAACAATGAAAATTGATAAAGGCATATCCATACCTGAAAACATATAAGTAAAATCAGTAGGCATACCAATTTGTTCTAAAAATATTTTAGGTGGAGTTGTTCTTTCTAATGCATCAAGAGGCCAAACAAAATTAGGATTTCTTGGTGGAAATGGCACTTCCCAGCCCCATTTAACAATAGCACCGAATATTCCAGCTAGAATTCCAATCCAAAAAGATAAAGCCAAACGCCTATCGCTAGGTTTTGTAAAAGTCATAAAATCTCCTTAAAAATAAATTAAAACTGAATTATACTAACTAATATTAATAATTAAATAAAATATATTATCTTTTAATAATATTTATTAATTAATTACCTAAATTATTAATTTTATTTGAATAAATTAATATTGTTTTTCATACTATTAATTTAAATAAATATATATTTTTTATATATTATTTTATAAAATTTTAAAAGTATTATTTTAAATTATTTATAAATAATATATAGATAATTATTTTAAGTATATGTTATAAATTAGAAAAGTATAGTGATAGTATTTATAAAATAAAGATAAGGTTTGTAGTATTTAATTTATAATATATGTTTTTTATTTGTAATAAAAGCTTTTTTTATTTCAAGTATTGCAACTGCTCTTATATTTATTTAAACTTATGGTATAAAGCTATAATTTATATGCTAATAATTACAATATTATTTTCTCTATATTGGTTACATTTAATAATCATAGTCTTATCCGTGAATATTTAAGATTTTTGATAATTGCTAGTTTAGTTAATTGGAAATAATATATTTAAACATTTTAGAATTCAAATACATAAATTATACTGCATTGGCATTTGCAATTTTAGTATACAAATCAATATATTAAGCTTAAAATTAGTGCTTAAATACGATTAAATATATTAGAATTAATATTTTAAAATATTAAGAGTATTTTTTAATAGTAATTAATAAAGAGAATGCAAAATCACTTATACATTTAGTTAAATTATTAGATTGGTTATATCTCACATAAATATAGTAGAAACGCTTTCTTTGTGCCTTTTAGGTTTTATGCTTTATCACTCGCTATTTATTTATGATTGTTTCTTAGTAATTTTTTAAATATTTTAAGTCTTATTATATGTTTTTATAAGTAAAGATAAAATATAAAATAATTATAAAAAATACTTTAGAAGCTTAAATATATATTTTAAAATCAATATTAAGTGGTGTCCCCAACAGGATTTGAACCTGTGGCCTTAGAATTAGGAATTCTACGCTCTATCCAGCTGAGCTATGAGGACTAAAAGATTTGATTATTATTTTTTGAAGAACTAGGGACTAAAATCCCTAGTTTAGATATTACATATTTCTTTTTTTGATGATTTCTTCAGAAACATTTCTTGGAACTTCACTATAGTGGTCAAATTCCATTGAATATGTAGCACGACCTTGTGTTTGGCTTCTTAAGTCAGTTGAATATCCAAACATTTCAGCAAGTGGGCAGAATGCTGCGATGATTTTATTTCCACCACGCTCATCCATACTATTTACTTGACCACGGCGTTTATTTAAATCTCCAATTACATCACCCATATAATCTTCAGGTGTTTCAACTTCAACTTTCATAATAGGTTCAAGTATTACAGCACCAGCTTTTCTAGCACCTTCTTTAAAGCCCATTGAAGCAGCTAATTTAAATGCCATTTCGCTTGAGTCAACTTCGTGATAACTTCCATCAAATAGTGTAACTTTTACGTCTTCTACAGGATATCCAGCTAAAACACCATTTTGTAATGCTTCTTGAATACCTTTATCAACTGCAGGAATATATTCTTTTGGAACAACCCCACCTTTAATATCATTAACGAATTCGTATCCTTTACCTGGCTCAAGTGGCTCAAGGCGTAAGAATACATGTCCATATTGACCACGACCACCAGATTGTTTTGCATATTTATATTCTTGCTCAACACTTTGGCGGATTGTTTCACGATAAGCAACTTGTGGCTTACCTACTTCAGCATCAACTTTAAATTCTCTAAGCATTCTATCTACGATAATTTCAAGGTGTAATTCACCCATACCTGAAATAATAGTTTGTCCGCTTTCTTCATCAGTTGAAACTCTAAAGCTTGGGTCTTCTTGTGCAAGTTTATTAAGTGCGATACCCATTTTTTCTTGGTCAGCTTTAGTTTTTGGCTCAACTGCAACACTAATAACAGGATCAGGGAAATCCATTTTTTCTAAAATTACTTTATCTTTTTCACTTGCTAAAGTATCACCTGTTAGTGTATCTTTTAGACCTACGATAGCACCAATTTCTCCAGCATAAAGTTCTTTAATTTCCTCACGCTTGTTTGAGTGCATTTTTAATAAACGACCAATTCTTTCTTTTTTATCTTTTGTTGCATTGTAAGCATAACTACCACTTTCAAGTTTTCCACGATAAACACGAACGAAAGTAAGTTGTCCAACGAATGGGTCAGTCATAATTTTGAATGCTAATCCTGCAAATTCGCCATCATCAGTTGATTTAACACTTGTTTCTGTGCCGTCTTCGTATTGACCACGAATATCTGCAACTTCATCAGGAGCTGGTAAATATTTTACAACAGCATCTAGTAGTGGTTGAACACCTTTGTTTTTGAATGCAGTTCCGCAACACATAGGAATAATTGATAAATCAAGGCAACCTTTTTTGATACCTTTGTAGATTTCATCGTTTGTTAATTCTTCTCCACCTAGGTATTTATCCATTAGTTCTTCACTAGTTTCAGCAACTGCTTCTACTAATTTTGTTCTATATTCTTCAGCTTTTTCTTTTAAGTCAGCTGGAATTTCAATTTCTTTATAATCTGTTGGTTTTTTATCATCATCCCAAACATAAGCAACCATTTTTACTAAATCAACTACACCACGGAATGTGTCTTCAGCGCCAATTGGAATTTGAATTGGAACTGGATTAGCTTTTAAACGATTTTTAATTTGTGCTTCAACATTATAAAAATTTGCTCCAACTCTATCCATTTTATTTACGAATACTATTCTTGGAACATGATATTTATTTGCTTGTCTCCATACGGTTTCACTTTGTGGTTGAACTCCACCAACAGAACAAAATACTGATACAGCACCATCTAAAACCCTCATTGAACGCTCAACTTCAATAGTAAAGTCAACGTGGCCTGGGGTGTCAATTAGGTTGATTTGGTGGTCTTTCCAAAAGCAAGTTGTAGCAGCTGAAGTAATTGTAATACCACGCTCTTTTTCTTGCTCCATCCAGTCCATTGTAGCTGTACCTTCGTGAGTTTCACCAATTTTATGACTCATACCAGTAAAGAATAAAATTCTTTCTGATGTTGTAGTTTTTCCTGCGTCAATGTGCGCAGCAATACCAATATTTCTAACACGAGATAAAGGAGTTTGTCTTGCCATTTTAACTCCTTTTTACCATCTATAATGTGCAAATGCTTTGTTCGCTTCTGCCATTTTGTAAGTATCTTCTTTTTTCTTGAATGCTGCACCTTTGCTATTTGCTGCATCCATTAACTCACCTGCTAATTTTTCAATCATTGTTCTTTCGCTTCTTTTTCTAGCGTTTAGAATAATCCAGCGAATTGCTAGCGCTTGTTGGCGAACAGGGCGAACTTCAACAGGAACTTGATAAGTTGCACCACCAACACGGCGTGCTTTAATTTCTAAAACAGGTTTTACATTTTCAATAGCATCATTAAATATATCTATACCTTTAACTTCGCTATTTTTAGACGATATTAAATCAATCGCACCATATAAAATTTCAGTAGCAATAGATTTTTTACCATCATACATTAATGAATTAATAAATTTTGTAATTACTTTACTACCATAAATAGGATCAGCTAGAACTTCTCTAACTTGTGCTCTTCTTCTTCTCATTTTTTCCTCTTCAACTTTAAATTATAATTTACTCAAATTATGCCGCATATCTAAGCTGCAAATCTGTGAAACTCGTTTTTATTTTTTGCCTTTTGTAGGAGCTGCTGCTTGACCTGGCTTTGGTCTTTTTGTTCCATATTTTGATCTTGAAACTGTTCTCTTTGCAACACCTGCAGTATCTAAAGCACCACGAACGATGTGATACTTAACACCTGGTAAGTCTTTAACCCTTCCGCCACGCACTAAAACGATGCTGTGTTCTTGTAGGTTGTGTCCTTCACCACCAATATAACTAATAACTTCAAATCCTGTTGTTAATCTAACTTTTGCAACTTTTCTTAACGCTGAGTTAGGTTTTTTAGGAGTTGTAGTATAAACTCTTGTACAAACGCCACGTCTTTGTGGGCAATCTTTTAACGCTGGTGATTTTGATTTAACAATCACTTTTTTGCGTTCTTTTCTAACCAATTGATTTATGGTAGGCACGTTTCATCCTTTCAAAAAATTTATTAAAAAGTCGTGATTATATAATATTTTTCTTAAAAAAGTTTTAATACTTTTAACCTTAATTGAGAACAAGAAATAATTAAGTTTTTTTCACTATCATTTACGAATTATTTTTTAGTAAATCCAAAAAAATTTTGAAAGGAATTAAAATGTCTAGTTCAGATGTGGATATTCAGTATTTCGGCATTTTAGCAATGTTAGTTATTGCTACAGGCTTATTTTTTGGACTAGTTTTTTTAGCAAAAACAATAGGAAATTCTTTAGCTAGAAAAAATAGAAAAAAATTAGGCTTAGGACCTTATGAGTGCGGACCTTTACCGCAAAAACAAGCAGTTAAAATAAATTCACAATTTTTTATTTTTGCTTTAATTTTTATCTTGTTTGATATAGAAGTTGTTTTTATGTATCCTTGGGCTTTAATGTATAAGCAATTAGGACTTTTTGCATTGATTGAAATGGTTTGTTTTTTTGTTTTACTTTTAGTTGGTTTTATCTATGCGTATAAAAAAGGAGCGTTACAATGGCAGAGCATCAATTAAACACAAATGGAATGCCAATAGCTTTAACTTCGGTAGATAAGTTAGTTGGTTGGGGTCAAAGTAACTCTTTATGGGCATTTTCTTATGGTCTTGCTTGTTGTGCTATTGAGATGATGGCTGGTGGTGGTTCAAGGTATGATTTTGATAGATTTGGAACTATTTTTAGAGCAAGTCCAAGACATAGCGATGTAATGCTTGTAGCTGGAACTCTTAGTAAAAAACATGCAGAATTTACAAGAAGATTATACGATATGATGCCTGATCCAAAGTGGGTTATATCTGTTGGTAGTTGTGCAAACACTGGTGGTATGTTTAATACTTATTCAACGGTTCAAGGTGTTGATAGGATAGTTCCTGTTGATATTTATGTTCCTGGTTGTGCTCCACGCCCTGAAAGTTTTCAATTTGCTTTAATGATACTTCAAAAGAAAATTAGAAAAGAAAAAATATCTAAAAAAATAGCAGCAAAAAGGTTGGTGTAATGAGAGAATATAAAGACAAGATTAATGCGCAAAAGCAAGACTACTACAAAGATAGATTTTATCACGCACCACAAACTACTAAAATTGATATAAAAGGTAGTGAATTTGAATATTTATTTGATGAGTTTAATAATAATTTTTCTATTTTAAATTCTTTTATTGAGCTTGATATTGCAGTTTTGATAATCAATAAAGAAGATAATTTAAAGGCTTTAAGAAAGGCTAAAGATTTAGGTTTTACAACTTTTACTGAATTGATTTGTTCTGATTATTTAGCTAAAGATAATTCTTATGAAGTTCAATATCTTTTATTAAATATGAATAAAAAACAAAGGCTTAGAATAGTTACAACCTGTAAGGCAGATGAAACTATTGAAAGTGGAGTTTGTGTATTTAAGGGTTTAAATTGGTCTGAAAGAGAAGCTTATGATATGTTAGGTGTAAATTTTATTAATCACCCTAATTTAAAAAGACTATTAATGCCTGATGATTGGTTTGATTATCCACTTAAAAAATCTTATCCTTTAGAAGGAGATGAATTTGCCAAATGGTATGAAATAGATAGAATTTTTGGTAAGGAATATCGTGAAGTTGTAGGGCCTGAAAATCGTGATTCAGGAAGAGTTGATTGTAATGATACAAATAATTTTTCTAGAATTTATCACGAAGTTCCAAAAGGAGCTGAGCCTATTAGTATTGCTTATAAACAAGAATATCAAGAAGATGAAGGCGTAATGTTTGTTAAGAAAGTTAAGCGTGCTGATTCAAAATTCATAGAAGGAAGAAGATAATGCAAATACCATCAAAGTTAAAACCTTATTATGAAAATGTAGCCTTTAGTAAAGAAGATGGCAGAATGATTATAAATCTTGGTCCTCAGCACCCAAGCTCACACGGAAACTTAAGATTAGTGTTAGAGCTTGATGGGGAAAAAGTAGTTAAATGCACTCCAATGATTGGTTATATGCATCGTGGTATGGAAAAAATGGCTGAAAATATGATTTATCAAGAATTTATTCCAACTACTGATAGAATGGATTATGTAGCAGCAAGTGCAAATAACTATGCTTATGTAGCAGCTGTTGAGAAGCTTTGTGGTTTAGAAATTCCTAGAAGAGCTCAAATCATTAGAATGATGTTATTAGAATTAAATAGACTTGCTAGTCATTTATTATGGCTTGCAACTCACGCACTTGATATTGGAGCAATGACTGTATTTTTATATTGCTTTAGAGAGCGTGAATATGTTATGGATTTAATAGAAAAATATTGTGGTGCAAGACTTACGCATTCATCTATGAGAATAGGTGGTGCAATGCTTGATTTACCAGCTAATTTCACTCAAGAATTATTAGCATTTTGTGATAAATTCTTAAACGATGTAAAAGATTATGAAACCTTACTTGATGATAATAGAATTTGGCGTCTTAGAACAGAAGGCGTTGGGGTTGTTACAAAAGAACAAGCATTAAGCTGGGGTTGTAGTGGAGTAATGCTTCGTGGAAGTGGAATTGAATGGGATATTAGAAAAGAAGAGCCATATTTACTTTATAATGAAGTTCAATTTGGTGTTCCTTTTGCAAACCAAGGAGATACTTACGCAAGATATAAATGCTATATGCAAGAGTTTCGTGAGAGTGTAAAAATACTTAGACAATTAGTGCCTATGTATAGAGAGAGTTCTCCTGAATTAATTTGCAACAATAAAGAATTTGTAAGTGCAAGTAAAGAACAAATTATGACCCAAAATTATTCTTTAATGCAGCATTTCGTATTAGTTACTCAAGGTCTTCGCCCACCTGTTGGAGATGTATATGTGCCAACAGAAAGTCCTAAAGGAGAGCTTGGATATTTTATTAAAAGTGATGGTTCAACTAGACCTTATCGTCTTAAAGCTAGAACTCCTAGTTTTTGGCATTGTTCGTTTTATGAAGAGCTTTTGGTTGGAACATATGTGGCTGATGTTGTGGCTATTATGGGTTCAACAAATATTGTTTTAGGGGAGATTGATAGATGAGAAGAATTGACCTTAGAAAAAGTAAAGATTTATTTGCTGATTTAAAAACTCATATTGATAATGCTAAAGCTAATGAAGTTTTGGTTGTTTTATTTGAAATCGGAGATTTTTCTAATATTGATAAATCTTATGAATTTGTAGCTAATAATAATTGTAAGATGATGAACTCACTTAAGTTCAATCAAAGTGATTGGACTATAGTTATTAAAAAGGAAGCAAAATGAAAATATTAAGCTTCTTAAATTATGCAAGTAAAGAAGTCTTAAGTCATTTTAGCCAAGATGAAATAGTAAATATCGGTAGTTTTTACGATGAGAGATTAAAACAAAAATTTTATAAATGCGAACTAGGAACCGAAAGCTATGTTTTAGCATTGTTTTGCACTATGCTTAATTTAAGCGAATTTGATATAGGCGAACTTAGTGCTGAGAGTTGTTTTGGAGAAGAAGAAGCTAGTGAGATTTTAGAATTTTTAAAGAGTGCTGATTTAATTTTATTAGATAGTAATTTGCTTTATCATAAAGACAAAAATATATATTATTTTGCAAGTAAATTGGCTAAACATTTTGATTTAAAACTTATGTTTGATTATGAATTAAAAGATGTTGAGTTGGTTGAATTAGATGATAATAATGGGCTTATTTTATATGAATGTTTAGATAATGATGATTTTATAGTAAGTCCAGCTTTTGCAAATCTTGCAAAAATTAAAGAATTTGATTTAGTAGAAATTAAAACAAAAACTAAAATATTAAAAAAGAAAGTAAAAATTGATAATAGTTTAAAAGGATTATTTGCATTAAGTAAAAAAGATAATGCTTATGCGTTTAGTCCTTGCGTGGTTAAAGGAGTAAGCAATGAAAATTAACATTAATGGTAAAGAATGCTTAGCTAATGATGGCGATTATGTTTTACAAGTTGCTCGTGCTAATGATATTTTCATACCTGCAATTTGCTATTTAAATGATTGCAGTCCAACTTTAGCTTGCAGAATGTGTATGGTTGAAATTGATGGCAAACGCTCATACGCTTGTAATACTAAAGTAAAAGATGGAATGCAGGTATTAAGCAATACTAAAGAATTATGGGACGAAAGAAATGCTATTATGCAAACTTATTGCATAAATCACCCATTACAATGTGGAGTTTGTGATAAAAGTGGAGAATGTGAATTACAGAATTTCACGCATAAAGCACAAGTAGATACTCAAAATCATTGGATAAAAGAAATAGATAGAAGACATCAAGATTGGGGTGCTTTACAATATGACCCAAGTCTTTGTATAGTTTGTGAAAGATGTATTACCGTATGTAAGGACAAAATCGGAGATAGTGAGTTAAAAACTATAGCTCGTGGTGGAGATGCACCTGATAAAGATTTTAAAGATACTATGAGTAAAGATGCTTATGCAGTTTGGACAAAATTTCAAAAATCACTAATAGCTCCACAAAATGGAACAACTTTAGATTGTCAAGAATGTGCTGAGTGTGTTAGTGTTTGTCCGACTGGTGCAATTATTAATAAGAATTTTCAATATCGCTCAAATGCTTGGGAACTTACTCGCATACCTGCTAGTAATCCACATAGTAGTGATTGTGAGCTTATGTATTATGATGTTAAACAAAAAAGTATTAAAGATAATACTAAGGTGGTTTATAGAGTTTCAAATGATTTTCATTTTACTACTTTAAATAAGGCTGCAAGATTTGCTTATGATATAGCAAGTGATTGTAAAGGTAAAGATGAAGTAGAGTTTAATCGCTTAGTATCGTTGTTTAAAGATAATAAAATTAAAAATGTGAAATTTAATAGCTATATAACAAATGAAGAAGCATATATTTTAGAATTACTTAGACAAAAATATGGCTTTAATTTAGTAAATAATGAAGCTTTATGTTTTCAAGATTTCTTAAAGACTTTTTGCGCTCATTCAGGTAGTTTTTATAATGCAAGTAGTGATGATGTTAAAAAATCTGATTTTATCGTAATTGCAGGAAGTTTTTTAAGACACGATAATCCTACTTTATCTTATAAGGTAAATAATGCAATTGTTATGAATAAGGGTGCTGGGCTTTATTTTCATCCTATTAAAGATACAAAATTTTCAAAAATTGCTAAGAATTTCGTAAGTGTAAATTGTGATTATGGTAAAGAAGCTCAAGTTTTAGAATTTATTTTACAATATTTTGCAAAAGACTTGCCGCAGAATTTAGCATATATCAAAGACGCTTTTTATGAAGAACAAATTGAAGTAGAAGTTAAAAGTAAAGATGCTGAAGGCAATGAGATTAAAGAGAAAAAGCAAGAAACAATCAAAAAATCAAGCCTAGCTAAAGAATTAGGATTTGATGAAGATAAATTAAAAGATTTATTACTTAAAAAAGCTAATTTTACTTTAATTATCGGAAATGATTATTTTTACCATGAAAATGCAAAATATTTAGCGTATTTACTTGCAAATATTCAAAAATTAACTGATTTTAAAGTTATGTTAATCCCACCACGCACTAATACTTTAGGTGTAAGTTTATTATGTAAATTAAGTAAAGCTAGTGATGGTTTTACTCTAGGATATAATGAGCGTGGAGATTTCTCATTCTCAAATGATGAGCATAATAATCTTGCTAGTTCAAATCTACTTGAGCAAGAAGGAACATTTGTAAATTATGATAAAAGGCTTGTTCCTACGAATGCTGCACTTAAATTTAAAGGATATTATTTAAATGATTTAGCAAATGCTCTTGGATTAGATGCACTTTATACGATTGAATATACAGAGCAATTACCTAAAGATAAAGGCTTTTTAAATATTGCTTTTGATGATTTGACAAATCATTATGATAATGCAGGAAATAATCATCGTGGGTATTTAATTGATACTTGTGAGTTTGTAAAGAATTTAAAACAAGATAATCAAATTCCACAAAATATAAAATCAATTTGCGAATGTAAAAAAGATGATATTGTAATACTTGCAAATCCAATTGGAAATCTATCAAAATATACTAATAAATCAAGCTTTTTTAACGAATGTGCTTCACTTTACGCAAGTAAAGATTATCTAGCTAAACATAATTTAAAAGAAAATTCTATGGTTAAGATTTATGATGATAAAGATGAAATTATTATAAAAGTAGTTTTAGATAAGAATATTGAAAATGGTGCTTATTTACCTACTTTTGATGATAAGATTAATCCTTATAAATTCTTTAAAACAAGACGCTACTATGCGTTAAATATAAAGGAAATTAGCTATGAGTGAGACTATGTTTTTTATAATCGTTACGCTGATTAAATGTCTTTTAGTAATTGCAATTTTTGCTTCATTAGCTGGATTTGCAACTTATTTAGAAAGAAAGGTTTTAGGTTATGTTCATAGAAGACTTGGGCCTGATATGGTAGGACCTGCTGGTGTTTTACAAATTGTTCCTGATATGATTAAATTATTTACAAAAGAAGATTTAATTCCATATATGACAAATAGTAAAGTATTTAAAGTAGCTCCTTTAGTATCAGCAATTTGTGCTTTTATGGCTTTTGCTGCTGTGCCGATTTTTCCTGAATTTACATTATTTGGGCATACGATAAAACCAATTATTGCTGATGTAAATATAGCAGTTTTATACATTGCTGGATGCTCATCACTTTGTGCTTATGCTATATTTTTAGGTGGTATGTCAAGTTCTAGTAAATATCCTTTAATAGGTGGTGCTAGGGGGCTTGTTACTATCATATCTTATGAAGGCGTTAGTGGTCTTTGCTTATTAGCTGTTGTTTTATTAACTGGTTCTATGAGCTTAGTTGATATTAACGCTTATCAAGAAGGTGGAATTTTATCTTGGTTAGTATTTAAACAACCAATTGCATTTGTTTTATTTACAATAGCAATTTTTATTGAAACAAACAGAACTCCTTTATGTCTAGCAGAAAACGACCCTGAATTAGTTGCAGGTTATGGCACTGAATATAGTGGTCTTCGCTGGGGAATGTTTTTTATAGGTGAATACGCTAGTATGATTTTAGGCTCAATTTTGATTACTTTATTATTTTTAGGTGGATATAACGATTTTTATTTCATACCAGGCGCTATTGCTATGATTTTAAAAATATGCTTTGTATTTTCTTGGTATTTTTGGGCTAGGGGGACTTTCCCACATTTAAGGGCTGATCAAGTTATGAGAATGAGCTATTTGATATTATTACCTGTTGCGGGTGCGAATTTAATCATAACTGCGTTATTGGCTTTATAAGGAGAATATATGAAAAAATATTATGTAGTAGATGAAAAAAGAAAATTAATTCTTACTCCTTATGAAAAATTTATAAGAAGTGTTAAAAGATGTTTAAATACTGATTTAATCAGCGGTTTAGCATTTATAATTAATGAAACCTTAAAAAGGGGTAATTCAGCAACTATTAAATATCCAATGGAAAAAATCAAATTAGATAATCGTTATCGTGCTGTGCATAGATTGCAAAGATTTATTGAAAGCGAAAATGAACGCTGTATTGGTTGTGGGTTGTGTGAAAAAATTTGTATTTCAAATTGTATTAGAATGGAGACAAAATTAGGCGATGATGGTAGAAAATTAGTAAGTAATTATTCTATTAATCTTGGTCGTTGTATTTATTGTGGATTTTGTGCTGAGGTTTGTCCTGAACTTGCTATTGTGCATGGTGTTGAATATGAAAATGCAGCAGAGCAAAGGTCATATTTTGCACATAAAAAAGATATATTAACTCCAATTGATAATCTAATTAATCAAGTTGAATTTGAAGGTGCTGGAAGTTTAAGAGCTGATGCTGATGATTTTGTAAAGGTTACACCAAATTATTATGATGTAATGAAAGCAAGAGAAAGTGAAGCTTCAATTTCAAATTCTAGCGATACAAAAGAAGATAAAACAAATAAAGAGGCAAAAGATGTTTGAGTTAATTATATTTTATATTTTCGCTGCTTTAGTTGCGGGATTTTTTATAATTGCGGTAAGTTCTAAAAATATTTTATATTCTCTTAGCTCTCTTGCTTGCGGAATGGTATTTTTAAGCGCTCATTATTTTTTATTAGGAGCAGAGTTTTTGGGTGCTGCTCAAATTATAGTATATAGTGGTGCTGTTTTAGGGCTTTATAGTTTTGCTATGATGTTTTTTGATTTAAGCAAAGAATTAAAAGAAAAGCTAAAACATAAAAAAACTTTTTTTAGTTTAAGTATTTTAGCGAGTGTTCTTATGATAATTATGACTTTAGGATTTAAGTTAAATTTATCTCAATCAAGTTTATTGGTTAGTGAAGAGCTTGAAAATACTCGTAGTTTAGGGATTATTTTATTTACAAAATACCTTTTAGCTTTTGAGATAGTTGCAGTGGTTTTACTAATGGTAATAATAGCAGCTATCGTGCTAGTAGCAAAGAAGATAAAGGAAGAACAATGAATTATTTATTATTATCAATTGTATTGTTTTTGATTGGTTTAGTAGGAGTATTAAAAAGACAGAATTTAATAATGTTTTTTATATCTACTGAAATAATGTTAAATGCTGCAAATTTAGCTTTTGTAGCAATTTCAAAAATGCACAATGCTTTAGATGGGCAAGTTTTTGCTATTTTTATTATGGCAATAGCAGCTTGCGAAGTAGCTATTGGGCTTAGCTTTTGTGTGATTAAATATAGACGCGATAAAAGTCTAGATTTTGGAGAGTGCAAATGAGTTTATTATGTGTTTTATTTTTACCATTATTAAGTGCAATTTTTGCAGGAATTTATTCTTTTTCTCCAAAAAATAAAGTAATAGGTTATTTTTGTTCTTATTTAATGCTTTTAGCTTGTATTTTTGCTTTTATATCTTTATATTATTTAGCAGATAAGAATTTGTATATTAGTTTGGGTCATTGGATAGGAATTTTAAATGTTAATTTCGGCTTTTTAATAGATTCTGTTAGCCTTACTATGATGTGCGTTGTAACATTAGTTGCTACTTGTGTGCATTTTTATAGTATTTATTATATGGAACACGATGAAGGCTTTAATAAATTCTTTGCATTTTTAGGCTTGTTCGTATTTTGTATGTTAATTTTAGTAATGAGTGATAATTTCTTATTATTATTTGTTGGATGGGAAGGCGTTGGTCTATGCTCTTGGTTATTAATCGGCTTTTGGTATCAAAATGAAAAATTCTCATTAGCAGCAAATGAAGCTTTTATTATGAATAGAATAAGCGATTTTGCAATGCTTTTAGGAATATTTTTAATATATTTTAATTTCGGAACTTTAAGTTATAAAGAAGTATTTGCTATATTAAGCTTTCACGAAATGTTAAATCCTAATTTATTAACTTTAATTGCTGCTTTATTATTTGTTGGTGCTATGGGTAAATCAGCTCAATTTCCATTCCATACTTGGCTAGCAAATGCGATGGCAGGTCCAACACCAGTTTCAGCATTAATCCACGCTGCTACGATGGTAACTGCTGGTGTTTATTTGGTAATTCGCTCTCACGATTTATTTTCGCAAGTTCCAAATGTAAGTTATTTCATAGCTTGTTTAGGTGCTTTTGTAGCTTTATTTGCTGCTTCAATGGCAATTGCTGCAAAAGATTTAAAAAGAATTGTGGCATTTTCTACACTTTCTCAACTTGGATATATGTTCGTAGCTTGTGGTTTAGGAGCTTATAAAATAGCATTATTTCATTTAGTAACTCACGCATTTTTTAAAGCATTATTATTCTTAGGTGCTGGAAATATTATGCACGCAATGCACGATGAATTAAACATTTATAAAATGGGTAAATTATATAAACCTATGAAAGTTACAGCAGTTTTAATGATAATTGCAAGTTTAGCTTTAAGTGGTATTTATCCATTCGCAGGATTTTTCTCAAAAGATAAGATTTTAGATTTTGCATTTGTAACAGAGCATTTTGGCTTATATTCTGTTTTATTATTTACAGCGTTTTTAACAGCGTTTTATAGTTTTAGACTATTAATGATGGTATTTTTTGCTCCAAAAAATCACACAATCCATCCACACGAAGCAAAACCTATAGCACTAATTGCAATGTTACCTTTAGCAATATTAGCAATTATTGCAGGTTTTTGGGATAGTAAATTCTTTGAATTTATTAGAATTCCTATGCAAGAATTACACCATAATTATGTATTAATTGCTATTTCTTTAGTGGTTGCTATAGTAGGAATTGTTTTAGCTATAGTAGTTTATAAAAATGGTGCAAAAGAAACTTGCAATTGTAAATATAAAAAGCTTTTAGAAAATGAATATTACATACCTAAATTATATGAGATTATTTTCATACAACCTTATAAATGTTTAGCTAAAGTATTAACAGGATTTGAAGAAGGTCTATATTCATTTATTTTTGAATGTCCTAAAAAGCTTTTAAGTCTTGTTTCTTGTGAGAACAAAAACAATAACTTAACTCTTCACATTGTGTTTATTTGTGCATTTTGTGTGTTTTTACTTTTAACAATGGTGGTGATATATGCTTAGTTTATTGATATTTTTACCTTTAATTTTTGGGGTTAGTGCATATTTTATAAATGATAAGGCTTCTAAAATTAGCGGAATTTTATTTTCTTTTATAATTTTATGTCTTAATTATTATGTGATAATTGATGAAATTCATACATTTAACTATACTTTAATAAAAGCTTTTAATTTTGGGATTAATTTAAAAGCTGATGAGATAGCATTTACTTTAGCTTTTGTGGCAAATCTTATGCTATTTTTGTCAATGTGCTTTTTTTCTAAACAAACAAAAGACTTTTTAATAAGTGCTATGATTTTAAGTGCTTGTATGAATGGTTTATTTTTAGCAAATGATGCTTTATTATTTTATATTTTTTGGGAAGTTTCATTATTTCCACTTTTATATTTAATGGTTAAAAACAATGAAGCAAAACTAGCTAGGTCATTTTTTGTATTTGCATTTTTAGGCTCAATTTTTATGCTACTTGCTATGATTTATTTAGCTTATAATGCAAGAGTTAATGATGCGATTTTAAATTTTGACATTAGTTATTTCTCAACTACAAATTTAAGTCCTATTGAAAATACTTTATTATTTATAGGATTTTTCCTAGCATTTGCTATAAAAGCTCCTATTTTTCCATTTCATAGTTGGGCTATTAAAACTTATTCAAAAGCACCTAATTTTGTTTCTGTAATGCTTGCAAGTTTTAAAATGGCGCCTTTTGGAATGATTAAGTTTTGCCTTCCTTTATTTGCTGTTAGTATTAATGAATTTAGTGGGATAATTTATACATTATGTATAATTTCAGCAATTTATGCAGCACTTCTAGCAAGCAATGCGAAAAATTACAAAGAATTAAGTGCAATGAGTTCAATATCACACTTAGGAATTATTTGTTTAGGTATTTTTTCTATGCATCCAATTGCTTTAAGTGGAGCTGTTGTTTATATGGTAGCTCATGCTATTGTAAGTGGGGCAATGTTTTTTTACGCTGAAATTTTAAAAGATAATTACAAAACTTATAATCTAAGTGAGTTAAAGGGCTTAGCTAAACATATGCCTTATTTGACATTTATTTTTGGAGTTTTATTATTTTCATCAATTTCTTTACCACTTACTATAAGCTTTGCAGGTGAGTTTTTGGTTCTTTATGGAGTATTTGCAGCTAGTAAGATGGCTGGAGTTTTTGCTACTTTAGTTGTGATACTTGGAGCTGTTTATATGCTCAATATGTTTAGAAATAGCTTTTTAAGTAAAGAAAATGAAGCTAAAGACATAAAGGTTAGTTTATCTAAGATAATAATTTTATCTTTCATAGCTTTGATTATAATTGTATTTGGAGTAAATCCTAATATAATTTTAGATTATATCAACTTTGCGGTATAAGGAGATAGAATGCAACTTGATTTAAATGTATTACTTATTTTACCTGAACTTGCTTTGATAGTTTTTGCTTGTTTTATATTGGTTGCTAATTTATTTTATAAATTTGATTTAAGAGCTTTAAAAGGGCTTAGTATTGTGGCTTTAATAATTGCTATTATTTGCCAATTTAATTGCCCTTATGATGAGAGTTTTTTTGATTTATTTATATTTGATAATTTAGCAAAATATTCAAGTATATTAATCAATCTATCAGCTATTTATTTTCTACTTGCTAATAAAAGAGCTGATGAAGGTGAGTTTTTTGCATTATTTTTAATGATGATAGCTTGTTTAAATTTTATGGTAAGCACTAATAATTTAATAGTAGCTTTTATAACTCTTGAAGGCTCTTCTTTAGCACTTTATAGCTTAATAGCGTTTAAGAAAAAAGCAATTGAAGGTGCTATTAAATACTTTAATTACGGAATGTTAGGTTCAGCATTTTTTGCTATGGGTTCTGCAATGTATTATTTTGATAGTGCAAGTTTAGAACTAAACTCATTAGCTACAATTAGCACGGCTAGTATTTTAGCCTTTGTTATGATAGGAATTACAATATTATTTAAATTATCAGTAGCACCACTTCATATGTGGCTTAAAGATGTGTATTTAAAGGCTGATTCAAGTTTAGCTGGATTTATTTCAATAGTTCCAAAAATAGCTATGATGGTATTTGCATATAGATTTATGATTTCATTTGAAAATTTCTTCAATGTAAGTGAGATTATTTTAATTATTGCTTGTGCTTCTATGCTTTTTGCTAGTGTTATGTCATTAAAGCAAGATAATGCAAAATCAATGTTAGTATATAGCTCTGTTTCGCATTCATCTTTTGCTTATGCAACCCTTGCATTTTTTCATTTATCAAGTCAAATGTTTTTATATTATTTTTTAACATTTGCATTTGTAAATATCGCATTATTTATGTTTTTAGGTGCGTTTAAAGACACAAATTATGAGAATTTAAAAGGGGTGTTTAAGAAATATCCTTTATTAGGAATTTGTATTGTTGTATTGTTGTTAAATCTTGCAGCATTGCCACCATTTGGCGTATTTTTTGCTAAGGTTGGTGTAATTAATATAGCTTTAAATGTTAATATTTATGCAGCAATTTGTATGGCACTTAGCTCAATTATTATGCTATTTGCTTATTTAAGATTTATAAAAGCAATTTTTGCAGATAAAGAAATAGGATTTTTATATTTTAATAACGCTCAAAAAATAGTTTTAATTTTAGCAGTTATTGCTTCTTTTGTTGCAAGCGTTGGATTAGATTATATTAAATAATGAAAAAAATATTATTTCTTTGCTTTTGCGTTTATTTATATTCTTTTGAACTATATATAAACTCTGGCAAGGAAATAAATAAAAATATATCAGTTTTACATATTAAAAACAATACTGATATAACTTGTGATAAATTACAAGATGAGAATTTAAAACTTTATTTTAAATGTAGTGTGAAGGGTAAATCAAGGTTATTATCAAATCAAGATTTAACTTTATTCAAATTAGAATTTAAAAATTCAAAAGATACTTTAGATATATATATTTACCCTAAAACAAATGTTAGTATTGTTGATAGCGAGCAAAAATTATATGATACTAATGTGGTTTTTGCATCTAGCAAAAAAGTTTCTAAAAATTTTACTTTTATATTTTTTCCATATACTCAAGGAGTGTTAAGTCCTAATGGACTTGATTTTGATGTGATTTTTCCTGATTTGCAAACTCCTTTTATAGAAGGGCTTGATTTAGACCAAAATCCTGTAAATATTAGCGATAATAGTGATATTAATTCTTATTTGAGTATTAAAAAATATTACGATAATAAGCAATATAAAGAGCTATTAGATTTATGCAATATGTCTTTAGAAAAATATAAAAATAGTATTTTTATAAGCGAGTTTTACTTGTATAGAATTAGAGCTATGTTTAATTTGCTAAATGAAAATACCACTTTAAGCGAAGAAATTATTTCAAGTGCAAAAGATTATGTAAGGGTTTTTCCAAGTGATGAGAATTACACTGAAATATTGCAAATGATGGTAAAAACTTATTTAAAATTAGAACAAAGAAGTGATGCTGAATATTTTATAGATATTTTAAATAACGAGCATCCAAATTCTTATTATACAAAATTAGCAAGTTTAAACTATGCTGATTTTTTACTATCTCACGGCAAAAGAGATGCTGCTACTATTATTTATAATAATATTTTATTTAGTTCAGATGATGCGATTTTGGCTAGTAAAGCTGCAATATCTTTAGCAAAAATCAATATTAGTCATAATAAAGCAAAGGAAGCTAAGGAATTTGTATTAAAAGTCTTTAATGCAAATGAGCAATATTTATTAGAAGATAAGGATAAGACCTTAGGTTTAGCTGATGATTTTTTCAAGGAAAAAATGTATGACATTAGTGCTCCTATTTATGAGTTTTTATTTAAAAATTCAAATAAATTAGACCCTTATTATGAAAGAGTGTTAAAAAATTTAGGGGTTTCTTTAGCTAAAAATAATGATTATAAAAAGGCTGATGAATATTTAAATGAATATAAAAAGCTATTTCCTAATGGCGAATATATGAATATTATTGATGAGACTATTGATAGTTTATATTTTGAAAAAGATGAACAAGATAGCTTTAAATTGCACGAATATTATAATTTTTTAATGGCTAAATATGATAATAACATATCAAAAAGAGCTCTTTATGAAGAAGTTAAATTATTGTATAAAGAAAAAGATTATGAAAAGATTTTAAAACTAGAAAAGAAAATAAAAGATAGTGAAAATGAAGAGCTAATTTCTTTATATGATAGTAGCTTGATTAATTTATTAAATATTGCATTAGATGATGATGATTGCGATGAAGTTTTAGGATACATAAAAAATAATAATTTTATAAGTGATGAAAAAGTCATTAATAAAATGAAATATTTAGAGTGTTTAGAAAGAAAAAAAGAAAATAAATTAGCTTTAGATTTTGCAATTAAGTTTGAAAATGAAGATTTGGTGTTTTATAAAATCAAACAAGCAAAACTTTTATATTTAAATAAGCAGTATAAAGATGTAGAAAATATAATCAAATCTATTTTAAATAAACGATTTAATATTAAAAAACCAGAATATTTTGAGATATATTATTATTTATCACTATCATTAATTAAGCAAAACAAATACAATGATGCTATTTTTTCATTAAAACAGCTTGAAAAATACGGCAATGGATTAAGATTAGTTGAGGTTTATGACGAATTTTTAAATTACTTTAAAAACAATAATCTTGATATTTCAGCTATTACTTATGGTAAAAAAGCAATTAATATACAAAATTATTTAGGTATTAATTTATATAGTCCTAAGATAGAGTTAATTACTTTAAATGCTTTAATTAATAAAAATAATATAAAAGAAGCTAAAGAAATATTTATAGATTTATATAAATTAAAATTAAGCGAAGAAGAATACAGCAATGCAAAATATTTAGAAGCTAGTATGCTAATTAAAAATAAAGAATTTGAAAAAGCAAAAGAAACTTTAAAAGAATGCAAAAGTGGTGATTGGAAAAATTTATGTGATGAAAAATTACAACTTTTGGAATAATTTAAGCTAAATCTAATTTTTAAAATATATAATATGCGTTTTACTTATTGGACAGATGGGTGAGTGGCTGAAACCACACCCCTGCTAAGGGTGCAGCTCTTAATCGGGGCTCGAGGGTTCAAATCCCTCTCTGTCCGCCACTTTATTTCAAAAACTTATTTTATGCGCTCGTAGCTCAGCTGGATAGAGCATTTGATTGCGGTTCAAAAGGTCAGGGATTCGAATTCCTTCGGGCGCACCATTCATACTCATTGTTAATATATAGTTTTATAATTTGTTTTTTTAATACTTTAAAAGGAGTTATAATGAGAAAATTACTTTCTTCATTGGTAGTTGTTGGTGCGATTAGCACTTCTTTATTTGCAGGTGCAAATACTCAAACAGGTTGCGGACTTGGAACTATAATTATTAAAAACCCTGATTCAGCAATTATGTATGCTTTACAAGCTACTACAAACGGAACTTCAGGTAATCAAACTTTTGGTATTACTACAGGAACACTAAATTGCCAAGAAACAAGATTAGTTCATAATGAAAAAGCAATTAATTTCGTAAATGCAAATCTTGACGCCTTATCAAATGAAGCTGCTTTAGGAATGGGCGAGCATTTAGATACTTTAGCTGAACTTTTAGAAGTAAAAGACGCTGATTTATTTAAAGCTAATTTAAGAGCAAATTACTTAGCTATTTACAATTCAAGCAATGTTGTAGGTGCTCAAGTTTTAGATAGAGCTTCTGCTTTATAATTGAAAAAGTTTTTATTTTTATTGTGCTTTTGTATTTTTGCAAAGGCACAAGATAATGAATTATTAAATCTTGATTTTTCTAAATTAAGTATTTCTAAAGATGAGTTTTTAGAAATTATTCAACAAGCTAATCAAAAACAAGTTTTTAACACAATAGAATGGAAAAATCTCCTTCACTTTACAAATAATAAAAGCGAGATAATTAATAAAGAATTTTTTTATTCAAATCAAAGGAATTTAAAATCAGAATTTGAGCTTAATTTATATATGTATTTTCTAAAAAAAGAAATATATTTAGGCAAAAAAGAAGAGTTAAATCAAAAAGATTCTGCTATAACTTTTAGCAATGATAATGATAATTTGCACTTTATTTGCAAGTTTCCTTTAAGGGCAAAATACATAGAAAAATCTCTAAAACTTACTAAAAATCAGGATTTAAATTGTTCTGATTTGAATAATTTCTTAGAATATATTAGCCCTAAATCAATTAGCATAGTTTTTCCAGCTGCTTATTTAAATTCCCCAGCTTCAATGTTTGGGCATACATTTTTGCTAATTAATTCTAATTACAATTCAAGGCTTTTATCTTACGCTATTAATTATGCTGCCGATGTTGATGAAAAAGATGAAAATGGCTTAATGTTTGCCTTTAAAGGTTTGTTTGGCGGATACATTGGCAAGTATTCTTTAAAGCCTTATTATGATATGTTAAAAACATACAAAGATAGCGAAAATAGAGACCTTTACGAGTATGATTTAAAATTAAATGAAGAAGAAGTAAATAGACTGATTTTACATTTATGGGAGATTAAGGATAGTAGTTCGGTTTATTTGTTTTTTGATAAAAATTGCTCTTATAATATTTTGTGGTTACTTGAGAATGCAAATCCTGATATTAAATTAAGAAATAAATTTATTTATAGCGTAATCCCAAGCAATACTATACAAAAAATCAACGATATTAATCTAATTAGCGATTATCGTTATAGAGCATCAAAGTTAAATACCATTTTAAATCAAG
The DNA here is from genome assembly GCF_020137705.1 of Campylobacter sp. RM9333. NCBI lineage: Bacteria > Pseudomonadati > Campylobacterota > Epsilonproteobacteria > Campylobacterales > Campylobacteraceae > Campylobacter > Campylobacter sp. RM9333. The sequence goes on along the minus strand of NZ_JACGAY010000006.1, from coordinate 31,969 downwards.
CAAAAGATTTGAGTTTTGATGATATAAATCTAGCAAAAAATATAGCTTTAGGTAAAATTGAGCCAAATTATGATTATTCTATTTTAGCTTTAGCGAACGAGCTTAGTCAGTATTATGCTAGTAAAAATGAGCTTAGCGTAGATGAATACAAAAAAATAACTCATAAAATATCTAGTAATTTATCTCAAAGCAAAATAGCAAAGCTTCCTTTAAAAACTCCAAAGGAAAGCATAATTAAGGCTAATTATCCTAGCAAAATATCATTTGCTTATGATACAAAAAAGAAAGCTTTATTATCAATTAGACCAGCCTTGCACGATATTTATGAAGATGATTTGGGTTTTGATAAAGGTATTGGAATAGAATTTTTAAGCACTACTATTAATTATGATAAAAAGCCTAAATTAGATGAGCTAATCTTGCTAAGACTTGCAAGTTTAAGTGATTTTAACTATATAAATCATAAGCCAAGTTTTTTGTTTAAATTAGCTTATGATGATGTATTAGATGATAAATTAGCAAATATGGAGCTTTTAGGTGGGATTAGTTTTGTTAATGAGTATTTTTTATTATCATTTTTAAGTGGTTTTAGAGCTTATAAAGATGGTTTGAGCTTTAATAATCAAATAATTACAAGCCTATCTTATAAAGCAAATAAGCTTAGTTTAAGTTATCATAAGAATTTTTATAAGCACGGCTTATTAGAAGATATTTTAAGTATCAAAACTCATTTTAAGATTTATAAAAACACTGCGATTTTTGCTGAATTTCAAAAATATTTTCACAAAAACGAAATATTTAAAATAGGTATAAATTATTATTTTTGATATTTTTTGGATTTGGAATTTAATTTGATTTGTTTTAAATTTTAAGTATTCGGGTTAGCAACTATTTTAAAAATCTATAAAAAGCTATAAATAAATATAAAATATTTTTAGTTTTTATATTAATAAAATTATTTAATTTTTATTATAATTACTTAAAATCTATATAAGGAAAATTTATGATAAATCAACCTATAGTTACTATTTTTGCTGGTGTAAATGGTGCAGGAAAAACCACTTTATATTTTTTAACACTAGAAAAAGGAATAAATTTAGGCTATCGTATAAATGTAGATGAAATAGCTCAAAGTATTGGAGACTATAGAGATAGACAAACTCAAGTTCGTGCTTCAAGAATAGCTATAACAATGCGTAAAGTTTATATAGATGATAAACTTAATTTCAATCAAGAAACTACACTTTGTGGAAAATCTATATTAAATCTATTTGATGAATTAAAAGAGAATAATTACAAAATAAATTTACGCTTTGTAGGGCTTGATAGCCCACAAACAGCAAAAGAGCGTGTAAAAATACGAGTTAGTAAAGGTGGACATGATATAGAACCACATTTAATAGATAAAAGATATTACGAAAGTATGCAAAATCTTTTAAAAATTATGCCGTTGTGTGATGAGATTTTGGTTTATGATAACACTAAAAATTATGAATTAATTGCAAAAATAACAAATGGAAAAGTAGATATACAAAAAAATATTGAATGGTTCAATGATTTAATTTCAGAAAAAATAAAACTTCAAAATTATTAATTTATAAATGTTAGTTATGATTTAAAAAACCACAAAGGACAAAGATGAAAAAACTCACATTATTTTTATTTAGTTTATTTTTATGGGGGGGGGTATTTATTAAATAACAAAGATATAAATTTTACTTATTTAACCAAACCAACCAACCACAAAACCCAAACAATCCAAGAATTAAAAAGCATTTCTATACCAATGAAACAAGGTGTATTATCAGCACATTCTTCAAGCACAATATCTCTTAATAATGATTATTTGCTTAGCGTATTTTTTGCAGGTTCTAAAGAAGGTGCAAAAGATGTAGCAATTTATGCGAGTATTTATCAAGGCACAAATTATTTAGAGCCTTTTGCATTAATTACTAGAGAAAAGCTTATGAAAGATAGCAAAGAATATATTAAAAAAATCGGAAATCCAACCTTAGTCAAAACAGATAATAAAATCCATTTATTTGTTGTAGGAGTTAGTTTTGGCGGCTGGGCAAATAGCAAAATATATCATTATATTAGCAGTATTGATACTATTGATTTTAAATTCCAAAAAGTCCTTCATTTAAGCCCTTTTGCAAATATTAGTAATCTTGTAAGAGCTAATGCTATTTATGTTAATTTAGGTAAAGAATTTGGCTTTTTACTCCCAATTTATCACGAATTAGCCAATAAATATCCCTTAGCTTTAGTATTTAATAATTCAGGCGAACTTTTAAAAATCAAAAAACTCACTAATGCTAAAGATTTATTTCAGCCAAGTGTCGTTGCTATTAATGATAAACTAGCTTTATTTGCTTTTAGGTCTAGCAAAAGTGCTAATTATGATTTTTATACTATGACTTGTGATAATCTTTTAAACTGCAATGATTTAACAAAAACAAATCTAAAAAATTATGATAATTCTATTAATTTATTCAAAGTAAATAATGATATTTTCTTGCTTTTTAATAGCGATAAAGATGGCTCAAGAAATACTTTAAGCCTTGCTATTATGAAAGATTATAATGATTTTCATAGGATTTTAGATATTGATAAAGGTAAAGAAATGAGCTATGCAAGTGTATTTATTAGCGATAATAAAGCTCATATCACATACACACATAATCGTGATTTTATTCAATACAAACAATTTTTATTTAACAAAAAGGATTAAAAATGCACTTTATTTATACTTTACTTTATTTATCAATTTTTGCAAGTATTTTTCAAAAACTTACAATTAAGAAGAAAATTTTTATATATTTAGCGATAATTTTTTTGACAAATATATCTATATTTAATGGTTTGAGTTTGAATGATTATACTTATAGTATATTTTCTAATCTTAGTATTTTTAGTGTTTTAATTTTGCTATTAATAATTTTTAATCAAGGCAAATTGCTTGATTTTAGGGCTTATGTTTATATTTTTGTTATCAATCTTTTATTTTTTCTATCATTTTTAAATATTATTGCTTTTGATATTTATTATGAAAATGGTTTTTTAAATTATTTAATAATTTTTGTAATTTTTATAATTTCGTATTTGCTAAATCAAATTCTATCAATTTTATTTTTGCTATCTTTAGCAATATCTTTTATCTTAGGCATTGATAATATAAATGATTGTTTTTTTGATATTTTTATTTTGATATTTTCATTTTTTCAAGTAATTTTAAAAGCAATTAAAAAGAATTTAAATAAGTCTAGTTAACTAGACTTATTTGACCTTTACAGGATATAAGCTTGGGTATTCATAGATTTTCCACTCGCCATTTTCGTTGTGCAAAATCACATCTTTACTGAATTTATGTTGCTGGATTTTATAGTTTGTATCTACTTGCACCACAGCTATTTCGCTACTTTTGTTCTTTTTAGTAAAGTTCATTTCTATAGTATCATCATTACCTTTATAATCATAATCTATAAAAATCATATCCTTACCTTTATCTTGAAACTTCTTAAAATAATCCACATTATTTTTACTAGCAAGTAATTTAGCAGCATCATTCATTTTCCCAGCTTCACATAAAAGCACAAAGTCTTTAACCACAGCTTCAGGCTCTTTAGCTTCATTGCCGCAAGCACTAAGAATTAGTGCTGCGGCAATTAAACTTGATGCCGTAAAACTTAAAATCATATTAGTATCTTTATTTTTCATACTCTTATCCTATCAACATATCAGCAAAGGCATAAATTATCAAGAACAGAAAAATTAGTCCAGTAAATAACATTAAAAATCCAACAACTCTTGCAAAATAAAAATACTTAGCAAAAGAATTGCTCTCATTTTTAAGTTCGTCTAATTTTCCACTAGCTTTAAGCCTTGCATACCATTCAGGTCTATCGTGCTTTAACTCTTCTTCGGTTAGTTCTCCACTAAAAATAACCATATCCATAGGGAATCTATCAGCTCTAAAGTGAGTATTGAAAAAATGCACCGCAAAAATAAATCCTGTAGCTAAAAGTGCTTCATCAGAATGCACAAGCGTTGCAAGATTTAGCATGAAGCCAGGTAAAATCTTCGTAAATTCAACCGGAAACCACAATACTAAACCACTAAAGCCAATGATAAACATACCCCAAAATACTGCTATATAATCAAATTTTTCCCAGTAAGTAAATCTATCAAACTTAGGTCTTTCGCCTTTTCCAATAAACCATTTAAAATGAGCTACAACATCTCTTAAATCTTGCATTCTAGGCATTAAACTATCAGGTCCAAATAATTTTGCTAAGAATAATTTAAAGCTTAGCTTTCCATTATTATCACGAATAGCATCACGCTTAGTCCAAGAATTATAAACTACTTCAGCAATGTGGCTTAAGAATACTGCAATCATAATAAACGCACTAAAATGGTGTATTTTAGTAGCCATTACAATTCCGCCCATTAAATCAATCATAGTTTGAGCCCAAGGAGCGGTATAGAATTTTTGCGGTAAGCCAGAAAAACTTAATCCTAAAAAGCTTGAAGCTACAAAGAAATGCTGAATTCTATGCAAGGTGCTAAAGCGTTTAATATTTACCTTGTCATTATGCATTTTTTCTTTTGCTGCACGCCACTCATCTTTATATTTAATACTCATATAAATTAGTTTTATACTCCACAAGAATGTGTGTAAGCCAAAGAATGCAAATACTGATATTACAAGTCCTGTCATAAACACATAAGCCCAATAAAGTAAAGGGAAATTCTCTTTATCAGTATGGTCAGCATGAGCTATAAAATCACTAAAGTTATCATTAGCTCCTTCGTGGCATTTTTCACAAGTTTTTATTCTAGTTTCACCATATAAAGTTGATTTTTCATCTTTTGGTTTATGAATGTTATGAGCCCCGTGACAATCAAAACAAGCAGCTATTTTTTTGCTTTCACCATCTTTTGCTAAAACCATAGCCTTTCCGTGGAAAGTTTCGTGATAGTGTTTTTGCTCTTTTTCATGGCAACTTCCACATTTTACATCGCTTAGTTTTTTAACAGCTAAAGAGGTTAATTGTTGTTTATCATGCACATTATGGCAATCCGAACATGATGGAGATTTTTCTCTTGGATTTGTGAATTTATCATGCACACTTCCGCTAAATTCAGCCTTAACTTCTTTATGACAACTAGTGCAGTTTGCATTTACATTGTCTTTGTCGTTTGCTAAATCATTGATAATTCCACTAGCACCATGACAATCTCTACAAGCAGGAAGGTTACCAAATCTTAAATTCTTATGTAATTCATCTTTAAAACTACTTACTTCATTTCCTTTGTGCCAACTATTAATATCATGGCTTTTTACAAGTGGTTTTATGCCGCCTTTTTCAATAGGTCTTGCACTAAGAATCCAGCTTTCAATTCCATCTAGCATTACACGAACATTTGTATATCCTAGTTTTTGTGCTTTTAATGCAGCATCGCTACTTGCATAGCACATTCTATTTAAGCAATAAAAAATAATCTTAGCGTCTTTATTGCTAGGTAATAAACTTACCCATTCAGGTGTATTAATAAAAATAGAGCCTTTTAAATAGCCGTATTTTATTCTTTCTTCTTTTGTATTTGCGTCAAATATATATACATCTTTTTTACCTAATTCTTTTTCTACATCAGCCATAGATATAGGAATTACTCCTTCAACTACTGCAAAATCGCCTTCCGATGCAAAAAGGTTAAAGCTTAAAAAGATGGCAAAAATAAGTCTTAGCAACATATTTTATCCTTTCACTAAGGTTAGGATTTTTCCTAACCTTTTATTATTTCTTACCATCTAATAAATCTTGAGCTTGTGCTACATAAACTAATGCTTCATTTATTAGTTTTAGAGCATATTTTGGACCATGAACGCCCCAGCTTCCATCTTTTTCAATTTTTTCATAAATTGCTCTTGCTTCTTTTGTAAGTAGGATAATTTCTGATTTAGTTTTTGTGCTTAGATTATCCATTTTTGCTTGTTCTCTATCAATCTTGCGAATTGCAAGTTCTAGTTTTTTAAAGCCTTCTTTAACAGGTAATTGCCATTCCATAACTTTATCATAGATTTGCTCTTGGTCTGTGAAGTGTAATTCTTTTGGTAAAGTTGATTGCACAGCACTATGGCATCCACTTGCCCCAGGTCCTACTAGATTTACATCACTCCAGCTAGTTCTTCCGCAACTCCACATTAAATCCACAAAGAATTTGCCATCTTTTCTAGCAATTGTCCAACCTTTAGTTGTTTGTGGGTCTCTTGGTTTTCCTTCTGGTGGGTTTAGAGTTTTTGCGTCTTTATCTACATAGATTTTCCATATATGACTTGCACGAACATTGTCAAATCCACCTTTATCAGGGTTTTGAACGCTTGCAAAGTTTTCACAACTCATCATATTTGGCATATGACAGCCTGTGCAATTATCTTTAGCGTGTGCTCCGCCGTATTTAAACATTTCAGCTTGAGTTTCGTGACAATCACTACAAGTTTTTTTAAGTCCTACTTTTGTATAAGGGTCTTTCCAATCATTTGCAGTAACTTCGTGTGGGTCGTGGCAAGTTGAACATCTCATACCTTTATCATAGTGCATAGTATTATACATTTGTGAGCCTTCAGTTCCACAAGATGGACACGCTGATTTAAAGTAACTATTAAATGGCTTTCTTGGGTCAATCTTCGCATCTTCGCTATCATAAGCAAATCTTTGATGGCATCTTTCACAATTACTTGGCATACCAGCGCCCCTTGCTCCATAAAGGTGAGCTCCAGCTCCGTGACATTCTTCACAGCTAATTCCTTTAGAAATTGCGTGTTTTCTAAGCTCGTCTTTATTTCCAATTGCTGCTAAGAATTCTTCTTTAGATTTAAAGTCAAATTTAAAGCTATGGCATACTTCACAATATGCAGATGCAGGTTGAAACATCATTTTTTCTTTATAAGTAGAACCATAAGAGTTTATTCCCCAAACGCTTGAAGTTTGTTTGCCAAAATCTTCTAATTTTGTAGGAAAGCCAGGTGAGAATTCAGCGATTTTTTTCGCAACTTCAGGTGTAAGTGATTCAACCCAAAGGCGTGAGAATTGATTACCTCCAGCAACCATTTTACCTGTTCCATCAGCTAATTTTCCATCTTCAATGTGATAAGTTCCACGAACTAACCATTTATCAATAAAACCATATTTTGTTCTAGGAGTTCCTACGATTACAAATACATCATCAGCTTCAACACCTTTTGGTAAAATTGTAGCTTCGCTGCTTCCATACATAGGCTTTTTAGGGTCTCCTCCAGCTTCTTCTAATTCATCAGGAAAACGAATAACTTTTGAGTGGCGTGAGCGATTCCAAGCTTCATATTGAGCAGGGTGACATTCACCACATTTTTTAGGTCCTACGAATTTATTTGGATAATCTAAAATACTTTCCATACCTAGACGATATGTAATTGACGCAGAACGACCTGTGTCTTTTTCATAATTTCCATGCCCACCGAATTCTACGAATTCTTCTTGGCGATTAGAAATAGAATATTTTCCAACTAAATTTCCTTCCTTTTCGTATTTAAACATAGGATGGCGGTCTTTTAAGAACTCTATAAAATCAGTTTCTTGATTTACATAATCGTGAAGAGTTCTAGGCTCGATACCATCAGCTTGAGGTGTTATATTATTAGCATATAACATAATACAGGCACTACCTAGTGCTAACAAGCGTTTCATAGCTTTCTCCTTAAAATTAAAATTACAACAATGAAGTGTAATCCAATTTCATTTAAAGCTTTCTTAAAAAAATATAAAAAATAAAATATAATTTAAATAATTCAAAAAGGAGAAAAAATGTATTAAATAATTTTAATTAATTTTCTTATTTTTTAAGGCTTTTATTATAAAATATAGCTTTAAGTTTAGATAATAAATTTTATCAATTAAGAATGATTTTAAAAGAAAGTAGTTTTAATAATAATGTTTTTAAATAAATTTTTAAATTTAAAGATTTCTTTAGTTTATATGCTAATTTTTGCTATTTTTTGTGGGGTTGCTACATTTATTGAGAGTGCAAAAGGCACAAGTTATGCTATGAGTTTAGTTTATAATGCTTGGTATTTTCACTTGATTATGGTTTTATTGTTTTTAAGTGTGATTTATGCGATTTTTAAATACAAACTTTATAAAAATATTTCATTATTTTTAATTCACATTTCTTTTATTTTTATATTTATTGGTGCTGTTTTAACTCATTTTTTTGGTTTTGAAGGCATTATTCATTTAAGGGTTGATAATAAAGCAAATGAGATAAAAAGCACAAAAACTGAATTAGTCTTAAAACACAATGATAAAATCAGTAAAACTAGTAATTTAAATGAGATTATAAAACTTGATAATGCAAGTTTAAGGTTTGTTGATTTTAGCAATGAAGCAGGGATTACTAAGGTAAAAAGTGATGATTTAAACGACCCTAGTTATTTAAAATTAAGATTTAATTTTGATAATGGATATAGTGATGTTGAGATTAATTATAATGAATGCGTTAGTGTTGCTAATATTGATTTTTGCTTTAACAAAACAAGCACTAATTATGTTAATTTTTATATAAAAGATAATGAGTTTTATATAAACACTAATCAAGAAATGAAATTCTTAAATCAAATTTTAAGTAGTGATTTTAAATTAAAAGATGGTATATATTTGCTAGATGAGTTTTCTTTTTCGGCTTTAAATTATTTAGTTCATTCAAAAGACGCACTTAGTATGAGCGGGGGTAATTTACAAGCGATTAGAGTGGAATTTGAATCAGGAATTTCAAAAGAAAAACTAATCCTTGCATTAAACGATAATATTAAGATAAATGATTATGATATTTCTTGGAAGCAAGAGAGCTTAAAGCTTGATTTTGATATTTATCTAAAACGATTTAATTTAATAACCCACGCAGGTAGCAAGAGTGCAAAAGATTATGAAAGTGAGTTATTAATCTTAGATAATAATCAAAAAATAGATGTAAAAATAGCTATGAATAAAGTGCTTGATTATAAAGGTATTAGGTATTTTCAGCATTCTTATGATGAAGATTTAAAAGGCACGATTTTAAGTGCTAATAAAGATTTAGGCAAAACTCCTACTTATATTGGCTATGCTTTATTATTTATTGGGTGTTTTTTAAATTTATTTAGTCTAAAAACTAGAAAATATTTTAAGGCTTTAAGTGTTGTTTTTATAATAATTCTTAGTCCAAATTTAAAAGCAAATGATTTTAACTCTCATATAAATGAATTAAATTCTTTAATTATTCAAGATCTAAATGATAGATTTTTGCCATTTTATACTTTTTCACTAGAGCTATGCAATAAAATTGGTTGTCCTAATAAAAACGCTGCAAGTGAAGAAATATTTAGATTAATTACCGATGTTACTTATGTAAATGAAGCTAGATTAATTAGGGTCAAAAATCCTAAATTAAGAGAATTTTTAAATTGTGAAAAACAAGCAAAATTTAGTGATTTTTACGATGGTTCAAGCTATAAATTAAAAGATGAAATTAAAAAAACCTATGCTAAAGGAGAAGCGAATTTTAATGATTATGATAAGGATTTGATTAGAGTTGATGAGAGTGTGAATATTTTATATTTAATTTTTACAGCAGAATTATTTAAGATAATTCCTGATGAAAACCACTTGCAAAGCCCATTTGCAAATAATATAAGCTTGGATAATCAAAAGCTAATTAATGAATATTTAAGCTCTTTAGTAATTGCTAAAAAAACTAATGATTATAGCAAGGCTAATGAGATTTTATCTAAGATTAAAAACTTGCAAAATCAGTTTGATTTTTTACCTAGCCAAGCACAGATTAAAACTCAAATATTTTTAAGCAAATATGATGCTTTTTATAGTTTGTGTTTTGCTTATTTAGTGCTTTTTATACTTTCTTTATTTGTGATAAATAAAAATACTAAAATTATTTTTTATCTTACTTTAATACTATTTTTAATCCATTTAATTCTCATTGGATTAAGGGGTTTTGTAGCAGGATTTACTCCGCTTACTAATACTTATGAGAGTTTAATTTATATTGCTTTAAGCTCTGTTTTTGCTGGACTTGTTTTTAGAAAAAATCTATTACTTAGCTTGTGTTTATTGTTTAGCGTTGCTACATTATTTACAGCACATCTTAATGATATTAATCCACAAATTACAAATCTAATGCCTGTTTTAAATTCTCCTTATCTTAGTATTCATGTAAGCTTAATTGCTGCTTCTTATGGATTTTTTGGCTTAAGTGCTTTAATTAGCTTTTCTTATTTATCGTGCGTAATATTTAAAAAACCTTACGATAAGGCAAATATTCAAATATATTTAGCAAATCATTTAGGCTTATTATTATTAATTTGTGGGAATTTTTTGGGCGGAATTTGGGCTAATGAGTCTTGGGGAAGATACTGGGGCTGGGATAGCAAAGAGACTTGGTCTTTAATAAGTATATTAATATATGCAATTTTGGTGCATTTAAAATTAAAATCAAAACTATTATACGCACTGCTTAGTATGTGGGGATTTGGCGTTATTTTAATGACTTATTTTGGAGTGAATTATTATTTAGTAGGTAAGCATTCTTACGCAGGAGAAAAGAGCAATTTTGAAAGTCCATTATGGCTAATAATTAGCGTAATTATCCTAATAATCTTTAGTTTGGTTGCTATTAGAAGGAATTTAAAATGAGAGTTGTGTTAATATTTTTAGCTTTATTTTTCATAGCTTGTGATGATGAAAAAATTGATGAAAATTATTTAAACACTCCACTTAAATGCTCTATTAATAAAGATGTATGCGAAAAAGATTTCAAAGGTAGAAAAATTAGTTTTGAAATTATTAATCGTCCGATAAGATTTATGGAAGAAACTAAATTAATAATTAAAGGCTTACCTAAATACGATAATCTAAATCTTAAATTATATGGGCTTAATATGGATATGGGTGTTATAAATGCCGAGCTTATTAGACTTGATAACGGAGATTATGAAAGTGAGTTTGTGGTAAGCACTTGTTTATTAAGCACTATGAGATATAGATTAGAATTATTTAATAATGATAAAAAAATAAAATTATTTATAGATTTTGATATGAAAAGGTAAAAATGAGAATATTATTAACCAATGATGATGGATATGATGCACCAGGTCTTCTAGCACTTAGAAAAAGACTTAAAAAGATTAAAGATTTAGAGGTTTTTGTAGTTGCTCCTTGGAGCAATAAGAGTGCTTGTGCGCATTCGCTTACACTAAATCATCCACTAAGTTTTGTAAAAATTAAGAAAAATTATTATGCCTTAAAAGACGGCACTCCAAGTGATTGCGTAAATCTTGCATTTTGCACTATTTTTAAGGATAAATTACCTGATTTAGTAGTAAGTGGGATTAATAATGGAGCAAACTTAGCTGAAGATATAACCTATTCAGGCACGGCGGCTGCTTGTATGGAGAGTGTGCTTTGTGGAGTGAATGCGATTGCTTTTTCTCAACTTTATGAAAAAGATATAGATTTTAAGCGTTCAAGTAAACTTGCTGTTAAATTAATCTTAAAATTACTTAAGCTTAATCCACTTAAAAAAAGAAGATTTTTAAATGTAAATTATCCAAGTTGTGAGAGTGATTATAAAGGTTATAAAGTTTGTAAAATGGGTAAAATGAGATATGAATTCTCAAGTAAAATATGTAAAAACCCTAGAGGATTAGAGTATTATTGGCTAGATAGCTTGTATGATTTAAGCAAGGTAAAAGCAAAAGATGATGATATTGATTATGTAAGACAAGGTTATGCAAGTATTACTCCAATTAAGCTAAATCTAACGGCTAAAAAAGAATTAAAAAAAGTAAAGAAATGGTTAGAAAATGAGTGAGAGATTTGCAAGAGCTAGATTATTATTTCAAGATAATTATGATAAATTGAGTTCAAAAAAAGTGCTAATTTGTGGGCTTGGCGGAGTTGGTGGTATGTGCTTTAGCTCACTTGCTAGAGTTGGTATTAATGTAAGTGGGATTGATAAGGATTATTTTGAAGCTAGTAATCAAAATAGACAATTACATTCTGAAAATATTGGACTTAGTAAGGCTAGCGTTTTTGCTGAATTTTATAAGGCAAATTGCTATGAGTTATTAATTACTAAAGAAAGTTTTTTAGAGTTTTTAAAAGATAAAGAATTTGATTTAATAATTGATTGTATTGATGATGTTAAAGCTAAATGCGATATAGCTGAAATTGCTTATGAAAAAGGCATTAGTTTTATTAGCAGTGGTGGGGCTGCAAAAAGAATTGACCCTTTAAAATTAAAGGTTGCAAATTGGGATAAGACCAAAATGTGTGCTTTAGCAAAAGCCGTTAGACTTGAGCTTAAAAAACGCAGATTTAAGGGTAAATTTAAAATGGCTTATAGTGAAGAAGAGCCAATGTGTGTTGGGCTAGGGTCTTTTATGGGAATGACTGCTTCTATGGGGCTTTTATTATCATCTTTAGCGATTAAGCAATTATTGAAGAATTAAAGCCTAAAAAATTAGGCTTTTTTAATATTTATAAGAGTTTTTTAAAGCTTGTTTTTGTCTTTTATATTCGTCTTTTATACGATTTTTTTCAGCTTTTAATTCTGCTTTTCTTCTTTTGTATTCGTCTTTACTCATACTATTTTTCATATCATTTAATTCATCAAGCTTGTCTTCAATCCTATCAATCTTACGTTCAGCTTCATCTTCTAATCTTTCAATAGTGTCTTTAATCTCATTTTTTCTAGTGTAATAATCATTATTATAAACACTACCGCCACCACAATGTGCTCTTACATTTGCTAAAGCGTTTTCTAGACCTCTAACTCTATTAAAATTGCCATATTGTTTTGCATAGCTTAATTCACGCTCTAATTTATTGATTTTATAAGAGCAATCTGCCATTGCAATACTTGAAATTATGCTTAGTAAAATTAATTTTTTCATATCTTCTCCTTATAATACTTTAAATCCGATTAATTCAATTTTATTGCTTAAAAATCTTTCTTCATCTTGCATATTTAGCATTAAATCAGTGCTTAGATATTTTTTATTATCATCAGCAAATACACTAACGCTTACGCAATCTCCAAAAAGCTCCTTAGCCTTAATACAACCTAAGAAATTAGCTCCACTAGAAATTCCAACTCCAAGTCCGATTTTAGCTAGTTTTTGTGCCATTATAACGCTATCTATATCATTTACTATGATGATATCATCTAATTCATTTAGCTTTACAATATCAGGCACAAAACCATCTCCTATGCCTTGAATTCTATGCTCTGAATTTTCTCCAGGATTACTCATACTAGCGCAACCTTCAGGCTCTAATGGGCATATTTTTACTCCAAGTGGTCTTAATACCTTGCCAATTCCCATTATAGTCCCACCTGTTCCAACTCCTGCTACAAAGCAATCTGGCTTTAGGTTGTGTTTTTTTAGAGTGTTTAGAATTTCATTTGCAGTTTTTTCATGGGCTTTTACATTGCTTTCGTTTTCAAATTGATGAGGTAAAAATACATTGCCATTTTTTGCACTCTCATCAGCAAGTCTTACACTACCACTAAATCCACCCTCACAAGCACTAACTTCTCTTAATTTTGCTCCGTAACTTCTAATTATTTTCTTACGCTCTTCACTCATCCAGCAAGGCATAAAAATCTCAACACTAGCACCTATAAAAGCACCTAAAGCAGAAAAAGCTATACCTGTATTTCCACTAGTTGCTTCGGCTATACTCATACCAGCTTTAAATTCATTATTTTTAACAGCATTTTGCATAATTTCTAATGCCATTCTATCTTTAATAGAGCCACTTGGATTAAAATATTCTAGTTTAAAATAGCTTTTTGATTTTTTATTTTTATATAAATATTCAACTTCAACTAAAGGCGTGTTGCCAACTAATTTTGCATATTCTTTTAGTTTATTTTGCATATACTTTCCTTAATTAAAAAAACGCTTATTTTAGTAAATTAAAGTTAAAAATGAATTTAAAAATAATTTCAATAAAGATTATGAAAAATAATATCACTTTATTAATCAAAAATAATTATAATTTGTAAAATTATTATCAATAAAGGTTGGAAAATGTTTTCGTTTATTAAAAAACTTGCAAAATCAATTTTTGCACTTTTTAAAAAACCTAGAAAAGCTACAAAAACTCAAGTAATTGTAAGCAAGGCAAGTGAATTAGTGAATAAATTTATGCCTAAAAAAGAAGTAGAAGTTAAAGAAGTAAAACCTGATATTTTAAAAGAAATATCATTGTTTATTTTAAAAGAATTTGGATTTGGAAAATATATTAATTTTGCTTTAAGCTTTGCTAAGTTTTTAAAATAAATCATTACAATGCCCTTAAAGGATAGTAATGGTAGGGCAGGATAAAGTAAGAGAAATTTTTGATGAGTTTATAAAAGCAAAAGAAATTCCGCATAGTGTTTTCTATGGTCCAAGCGGGGTAGGTAAGACCACTTTTGCAAGATTTATAGCAAAAGAATTAAAAACTAATTTTTATGAGTTTGATGGTGCTAGTTTTAGCGTTGAAGAACTTAGAAAAGTTATTAAAAAAGATAGCCTTTTTAAGCCTGTTGTATTTATTGATGAAATTCATCGCTTAAATAAAGGCGTTCAAGATGTGTTATTAAAACCTTTAGAAGAAAATAATTTTTATTTTTTAGCTGCAAGCACTCATAATCCTTTGTATTCACTAAATAAGGCTTTATGCTCTAGGTTATTGTTTTTTGAGTTTATGCCATTAAGTTATGATGAATTAAAAGAGATTTTAGAACAAGCTCAACCTAATTTAAGCACAGAAATAAAAGATTATTTAATCAAATCAAGCTCAAACGATGCAAGAGCAATGCTAAATCTTTTAAGATACGCAAATGTTTTTAAAAATATTAGCCTAGAAAAGCTAAAGACACTAAGACCAAATTATATTAGCAATAAAGAAGATGAGTTTTTACTAACTTCAGCTCTTATTAAAAGCTTAAGAGCAAGTGAAGTAAATGCAGCAATCTTATATCTTGCTAGAATGATAAATGCAGGTATTGATATTTTATACATTGCTAGAAGGCTTTGTATATTTGCTAGTGAAGATGTAGGCAATGCAAATCCAAATGCTTTAGTAATGGCTAATTCGTGTTTGCAAATATGTAAGGACATTGGCTTACCTGAAGCAAGGATTACACTTTCTCAATGTGTAGTTTTTCTAGCTAATTCTAAAAAATCAAATTCATCTTATAAAGCAATCAATAAAGCCTTAGAATTTGTAAATAACAATGAAGCCTTGCAAATACCAACATATTTAGATAATAATCATCCTGATAAAGAAAAATACTATATTTATCCACACGATGAGCCAAACAAAACTCAAGAAATGGCTATTAATTGCCCTAAATTTTACGAAGATTACGGCATAGGATATGAAAAAAATTTCGCACTATGGAGAAAGGAAGGACTTTATAAATGTTAATAATTTCAACCGCAGGTCATATTGACCACGGCAAAACTTCATTAATTAAAGCTTTAAATGATTTTGATGGAGATAATACACCTGAAGAGCAAAAGCGTGGGATTACTATTGATTTGAGCTTTTCACATTTAGAGCATATCTCATTTGTTGATGTGCCAGGTCATGAAAGCTTGGTTAAGACAATGATAGGTGGTATTCAAAGTGAATACGCAATGCTTGTTGTAGATATTAACGAAGGGCTAAAAGCACAGACCTTAGAGCATATTTTTATCTTAAAAATTATGGGTGTAAAAAATATAATTTTAGTTTTAAATAAAATTGATTTATGCCAAGATATTGATGCTAAAAAGCAAGAGATTTTAAAGCAACTTGATTTTACGCCTATTAGAGTATTTTTAGTAAGTGCTAAAAACAAATTAGGCATAGATGAGCTTAAAAAATATTTATTGAGTTTAAAAGTTCCAAATTATGAAGATTTTGCTTTAAAAATCAATGTTGATAGAGTATTTAATGTAAAAGGCATTGGTCTTGTAGCAACGGGTATTTTAAAAAGTGGCAAATTAGAATGCAAAACTTATTTAAGCGATGAATTAGAAAATATTCAAATAAAATCAATTGAAGTTCAGCATAAAAATGTAGAAAGCGTAGTAGCACCTGCTAGGGTTGCTTTTGTCTTTAAAGGGAATTTAAAAGTAGGAAATATCATTTATTCTAAGGGTTATTTAAGAAGTGCAAATGAGATTTATACTACTTTAGAAGGTGAATTAAAGCATGATGAAAATGTATTGTTTTGTGCTGCTAATAAGCAAATTGAAGCGAAATTTTTACAATACGATAGATTTGCAAAATTTGTATTAAAAAAACCAATTGCTCTAAGTTTTAATGAGCCTTTTATAATCTTAAAAAATGCTCGTGCTGTTGCTGGTGGAGTGGTGTTAAATCCACTTACAGAGCCGCTTAAAAAATCAAAAATGATTGAATTATTAAACGCTTTAGAGCAAAAAGATTTTAAAAGTGCTTTTGCTTTATTAAATCAAAATCATAGTTCAGGTTTTGGGCTTTTTTGTGCGCCGCAAAGATTTAATCTAAGCACTCAAAAAGCCTTAGAATATGCTCAAGAAGTAGGCGAGATAGTAGATTTAAATGGTGCTTGTGTATATGCAAAAAAAGCCCTAGAAGATACAAAAAATAATATAAAAGAGCTTTTTACTAAAAACCCTTATTCATTACAAAGTGCAAAAAGCTTAGAAAAATCATTAGGAATTGATGAGTTTTTGTGTGATTTGGCTTTAAAAGATTTAGATTTTTTAGAATTTAATAATGGTCTTTTTTATAAAAAAGGCGAAAAATTAGAAAAATTATTAGAAAATAATGAAGAAAAAATATATGATGAATTAAATTGCCTAACCCCAAAAGCTCCTTATAATATCTATGATGAGCTTAATTTAGATAGAAAAAGTGGCGATGATATTATGAAGAAATTATGTTCTCAAAATAAGGTAAAAAGATTAGCACATAATTATTTTATTAGCACACAAGCACTTGAAGAATTTGTAAAAAACATAAGCCCTATTTTAAAAATAGGTGTAGGAGTGCAAGAACTTAAAAATGAATATGACTTAAGTAGAAAATATGCCATTGCTTTACTTGAGTATTTAGACACTTTAAAGGGTGTAAAAAATATTGACAATAAACGCTATTTAATGCAAAATTAAACTTTTATTTTTTTAAGGAGATTAGTATGAAAAAAATAATATTAGCAATGTCGGTTGTAAGCGCTTTAAGTGCTAGTAAAATTAGTGATAAAGTTATAGAATTTGTAAAAACAATTACACCAGAAAATATTCAAGTAGAATTAGTAAAAGTTGATAAAGTTCCTGATTCAAAATTTGAAATGGTAGAGTTTAATTTATTAAAAGATGGAGTTGTAGTTGGCTCTGATGTTTTCTTTAGTGATGGAGTTTATGGAACACCAACTATGCTTAATATGAAAGAAAGTATAGATTTAAAAGCTAGTTTTATGGCTAAAAAAGAAAAAGAAAAACAAGAGAAATTAAGCTTATTATTAACAGATTTTGTTAAAGAAAATCCTGATATGATTATTAATCTAGGAAAGCAAAATAGCAATACTGCAATGGTAGTATTTAGCGACCCTGATTGTCCTTATTGTAGAGAACATTTAAAAAATATAGAAGAAGATTTGAAAAAAACTAATATTAAATTTGTTTTAACTCCACTTCCAATGCACGAGAATGCTTTAGATAAATCGCTTAATATTTTTGATGAAATCAAAACAGCTAAAACTGATGAAGAAAAAATCGCAATATTAAGAAAATATTATCAAGATGGTGTTGAATACAAAAAAATTGACCAAGATAGAAAAAATGAATATGCTAAAAAGGTTGATGAAAAAGTATTTAATATGGGTGTAAATTATACTCCAGCAATTTTTAGTAATATAAAAGTTAAATAATTTTTAGAATTTGAAACGAGAGTTTCAAATTCTTTTTTTAGTTCTTCTTAAATTTTGTGAAAATATTTGAAGCTAATTTTTTTACATCAAATTCATTATAAGCTTTTTCTAAAGTATTTAATTCTTTTTTGATTTTTTCGTTTAGTTCGCTATTTTGAAATTTGATTAATTTTATATTTAGTAGTTGCTTGTTTTCTCTTACTAATCTTGCAAATTTAGCAAAATTATTATCAAGTTTATTATTTAAAATATTTTCAAGTGCCTTACCTGAAGCATCGTTATTTAGATTTGTCTTAATCATAGCTATAAAATCACGCTCAAGACTTAGAAGAGATAGTTTCATATTATCAAGTTCATTATCACTTAAGCTAACTTCTAAATCCTTTTTAAGCCTTTCTAAGATAGCAAATATACCTTCTAAAAGTCCATTTAATACTCCAGTCAAAAGCTCTTCAGCATAGCTTTGCCATTCATTTGCTAGTTCAAGTGCTGCTTTTAAGATAAGTTCAGCTGCATTAATTATTTTATCCTTATTAAACTTAGCATATTCAAGTGCGTTAATTAGCATAAAATTACTTATTAAAAAGCATCTTTCTTCTATCATCGCATTTGTTTCAAGAACATTTATAAAAGCATTTTGAGAAGTTTCGTAAAGAATTTGTAATGAGTTTGCTTCATTTAACATAAGTTCTTCAAGGTATTCTTTTTGAATATCATTTTGAACTACCTTACTTAGCTCATTAAAACTTGATTTTGTAATATTATAAAGCTCTAATTCTTTTGACTTTATCTCTTTTCTAATCATCTCAAGCTCATTTGTAAGAGTATAAATCTCTTGCTCTTTTATAGACATTTTTGCTCTTAAAAGGGCTTTTAAAACTATATTTTTATTCTCATTTGTAAGCGCTTCTAAATTCTCTAGCTCTTCACAATACTTGGTATATAATCTAGCGATTAATCCATCATCGTTTGAATTAATAAATTCTTTTTTTGCTTTTTCTTGTATTTCATTAAATAATATATTCTTCATAGTTTTTCCTTATAAAACAAATTTAGAATGTTTTTTAAGAGTAGAAAATAATTCTAATCTATAAGCTTCATTTGGCACTTCTAGGCTTAGGTTATAGCTTTTATAATTACTTGTAGATTTTGAACTTTCAATTTTTGCATTTTTAATATCTAGCTTTTTTACTAATTCATTTATATCATCATCTTTATCAAGTATTACTTTATAGCTCCAGTTGCAAGGATATTCTATCTTTAAATCAGCTTTAATTTCTTCTAAATTGACCACTTTTGCCTCCGTCTTTTTCTAATAATTTTATATCATCAATAACCATTGTTTTATCAATTGCTTTAACCATATCATAAATCGTTAATAAGCCTACACTAACAGCATTTAAAGCTTCCATTTCTACACCTGTTTTTCCTTCGGTGATTACCACTGCATTTAGTCTAAAAGCAAATTCATTCTCAATTGGCTCAATATCTACTTCAACTTTACTAATTGGTAGTGGATGGCACATTGGGATTAGATTTGATGTTTGTTTAGCTCCCATAACAGCTGCAACAATAGCTGTATTTATTACCGCTCCTTTTTTAGCATTTCCGTTTAAAACTGCTTTAAAAGCTTCTTCGTTCATTGTGATTTTGCCACTTGCTAAAGCTCTTCTTTTAGTAATTTGTTTATCACTAACATCAACCATAGTAGGATTATTTTGCTCGTTTATGTGTGTAAGTTGCATTTTTTTCCTTTATTTTTGCTTAGATTTTAACAAATAATATAAATAAAATGGTATATTAGCATTTTTAATTTTATTAAGGAAAATTATATGGCTTACGATGATGATGAGTTTTTAGATTATGAAGATGACGAGTTAGATGGCTTTAGTGAATATGATGACTTTGATGATGAATTAGACGAATTTGACGATGAGTTAGATGAGTTTGATGACGAATTTGAGCAAGATTTTGATGATGAATTAAGCAGTCTTGATGAATATAACATATATGATGAAGATATGTATGATGACGATGATTATAGTTATGACGAGGCATAATGCGAGAATACGATAGTCAAAGAGTAGAATTTATACAAGAGCTTTATGATACCTATGAAGATATAAGAAATCATAATATTACCTTAAAAAGAATTTATGTAATTTTAATATTAACCATAATTATTACATTTGGTTTTTTAGGTATTACTATGCTTTTTGCTAAAGAATTTTTTATATCAAGTTTATATATTGTTTGTGCTTGTTTATTTTATGCCTTACTTTTAAATAGAAAGAAAAAATCAGTAGCAAGGTATCTTGACTGGTTTAGCTTTATGGGTGGTGGGGCATGTATAATCATTGCTATTTGTTGTAATATATATTTATATTCTATGGCAGGTGGGGCTCATTTATATATTATTTTGCTAGCCACTTTGATTTATATAATGTTTATAAATGATTCTAAAAAAAGATTATTGATAGCAAATATTACTTATTTAGTGCTATTAACTATATTTATATCTTTATTTTTAATTGATTATTATTTTTGGCATCCTTATTATAAGGAGAGTTTTTTTTCTAATTTATTATTTATAATTTCTGTTTTTGTAGTTTTTTCTAGCATAGTATTTAGCAACCATGTAGTAGGTCTAAAATCAATAGAAGATATAGAAAAATTATCTGTAAATAAAAGTCATATAAAAATAACTAAAAAAATACATACTAAATTCAATCTAATTGATAAAAAAGATTTCACACAATTGCTTTTACAAAGACAACAAAATCAATACAATAATCTTAATGTTTGTATATTTGAGATAGCTTTTGTTCAAAAAGACCAAGATTCATATTTTAAGATAGATTACTACTACCAAAATAAAGTAATGAATGAATTCTTAAGTCTTTTAAGAGTTTATTATCCTAATGATGAAATTATAATTAAATGGGATTTAAATACTTTTGTATTAATTTTAGAAGAAGAAAGCTCTAAGTTTTATTTCTTACTTGAATCAATAAGCAAAGATTTTGATAAGATGATTAGAAAGAAAAAAGATAATTTTGATATTTATTTAAAAATTGTTGCAAAATACCACAAGCATATAGATACTCAAAAAAGACCTAAAGTTTTATTAGAAAAAATAAATGAAACCGTAAAATTAAAATATGAAACAAAAACAATGGGTCGTGAGTATATATTGTATAAAAGTGGATATGACGATATAAATTAAAAGGTTTAAAGTGGTTAAATATGAAGTTTTGATATTAGTAAATAGTCTATTTTTATTTTTTGCTAGATTTTTTACTGGTTTGATTTTTTATTACAATGGTTTTATAATTACTTCTTATGAAATTTTTGCAACATCTTTATATTATTTAGCTTTTTTATTCTTATTGTTTGTTGGTAGAAAACTTTATAAGAGTTTTGGAGAAAAAAATTATTTTTATAATAGATATAGAAAGATTTTAAATGGTAAAAAATCTTTTAAATCATCATTGTTTAAAAAAATTATAAGAGTAAATTTTATAAGCGTTAGGCATTATGCTTGGTATTTATTTCAATTAGAATCAATTTTTACAGCTACTTATTTTTCTTTAAGTATTGGTTGGGGATATGGATTTGATTTATATTTAATTATGCTTACATCTTATTATTATCTTAATTTAAGAAAATATTCTGCTTTAATTTTTATATTTCCTTTTGTTTATTTCTTGTTATATTTATTTTTATTTTTCTATTGCGACAAGGCGTATCAAGAGCCAGGACAAGTATTTATATATATTATCAATATAATTTGCGTAGTTAGTGCTATATTTTTTACCCAAATTATTATGGAATTAGGTCAGGTTATTAGATTTGTTAATGATGAAAACAGAAAGAGCCATTTAAAAAGACTTACTAGTTTTGACACCTTAACTGAAACTTATCATAAATATTCTTTCTTAGAAATTATGAATGCAAAACTTGAGCATAATGCTGATGAAGATGTAATTACTCAAGCTAGTGTAATAGTAATAGAGATTAATAACTTAAGAAAAATTAACGAAGAATACACAACAGAATTAGGCAACGAAGTCTTAAAAGAATTTGCATATATATTAAGAAAAAATAGTGAAAACTATGAAAAATACATATCTCGTTGGAGTGGAAATGAGTTTTTAGTTTTTATTATTAATGAAGATGAGGTTGTAGTTAAGAGTTATATAGATGAAGTTAGGCAAGAAGCTATGAAAAATCGTTTTGGAGTAAAAGGTGCTAAAGTTCAAGTAATTGTAGGTTTATCTCATACTTCATCATTTGATTATCAAATAAATAAATTTATTAGCGAAGCTTATGAAGAATTGGCTATTAATAGAGATAAATTAAATTACGAAAAAGGAGATATATGACAAAAAAATTAAACAAAGAAGAAGTAAAAACTCTAGCCTTAAGCTCACTTGGTGGAACTCTTGAGTTTTATGACTTTATTATATTTGTATTTTTTTCATCTTATTTTGCACATCATTTTTTCCCAAATACGCTTAGTCCGTTTTGGCAAGAGCTAAATACTTATGGAGCATTTGCAGCAGCTTATCTAGCTCGTCCTTTAGGCGGCGTTGTGATGGCACATTTTGGAGATAAATTTGGTAGAAAAAATATGTTTATGCTAAGTATTTTACTTATGGTAATTCCTACTTTTGCACTTGCTATTATTCCAACTTATGAGACAATTGGATATGCAGCCCCTATTGCACTTTTATTTGTTCGTATTTTTCAAGGTATGGCAATAGGTGGAGAGCTACCTGGTGCTTGGGTATTTGTAAGAGAACATAGTGAAGATAACAAAAAAGGTCTATTTATAGGCTTATTAACTTCAAGCGTTGTTGGTGGAATTTTACTTGGTTGTTTGGTTGCACTTATTATGCAGCTTAATTTTACGACTGAAGAGCTAAAGGATTGGGGTTGGAGAATTCCATTTGCTTTAGGCGGTGTTTTTGGAATAATCTCTTTATATCTTAGACGCTATTTAAATGAAACTCCTGTATTTAAAAAGATGAAAGAAAGCGATTCTTTAGTAAAACTTCCTATAAAAGATGTTATAGAAAATCATAGATTTGGGATATTTATTTCTATTTTAGTTACTTGGGTTTTAACTGCTTGTGTGGTTGTATTTTTATTAATTGCTCCAAATTTCGTAAAAGCTGTTATGAAATTAGACCCTGTTGATAATACCCTTTTTCAAATGTATGGAATACTTGCTATGATGATTGGTTGTGTTTTAACAGGATTTTTAAGTGATAAATTTGGAATTAGTAGGATTTATAAGATTTTTGCCATTCTTTGGGGTGTTTTTGGTGCGTTGTATTTTTATGAGTTGTATATAGGCAAGGATATTAATTTACTTGTGAGTTTTTATTTATTAGCAACTCTTAGTGCAGGACTTATGAACTTTACGCCTTTAATTATGGTTGAGATTTTCCCTGCAAAAATTCGTTATAGTGGAATTAGCTTTAGCTACAACCTAGCTTACGCAATAGCAGGATTTATAACTCCTATATTATTGCCGTTTTTAAACAAAGTTGCAATTGGTGAAAATCCACCATTTTTATATCAAATCGGTGGTGGAGCTTATATAGTTTTAGTAGCATTTGTTGCCTTTATTACGGCTTGTTTAGTATCAAAAAGAATGTAGAATTTAAAATAGGAATTTAAAATGAGATTTTTGTTTTTAATGTTTTTTAGTATATTTGCAAACGCAGCTGATACAAGCGTTAGCAATATGCAATTATATGGCGTTTTAACACTTTTACCGCCTTTAATGGCTATTATTTTAGCTTTTATTACTCGTGAAGTAATTTTATCTTTATTTATAGGTGTTTTTACGGGGACTTTTCTTCTAGCTTTTGCTAATTTTTACACAGCAAATATTGTAAATGATACTTATACATTTACTTATAATAATCCATCTTTTATGGATTGGGTAAATTTATTTTTAGCGTCATTTTCAAATATAGTAAAACATTTGCTAGATGCTATGATAGATAGCGATGATGCAGGAGTAATCTTGCAAGTATTTTGTATAGGTGGTGTGGTTGCATTAATTACTAAAATGGGTGGAATAAACGCAGTTGCACTTGCGCTTACTCGCTTTGTAAAAGGTCCTGTTTCAGCTCAAGTTAGCACTTGGCTTATAGGGCTTTGTATTTTCTTTGATGATTATGCAAATAGTTTAACCGTTGGTCCTATTATGAGACCAATTGCTGATAAGTTTAAAATCTCTCGTGAGAAATTAAGCTTCATACTTGATAGCACCGCTGCACCTGTTGCAGGAATTGCGATAATTTCTACTTGGATAGGTATTGAAGTTGGACTTATTAAAACTGCTTATTCTTTAGTAGGAATTAGCGATGTAAATGCTTTTGGAGTATTTATGCAAACAATTCCTTATAGATTTTATAATATCTTTATGCTAATTTTCGTTGTTTTAACAGCTATTCAGCAAAGAGAATTTGGCTCAATGTATATAGCTGAAAAAAATGCTCGTGCAGGAATAGTAAGTGAAGCTGCACTTGATGTTGGAGCTGAACTTGAGCGTGAATTAAAACCAAATGATGGAGTAGAGCATAAAATTAGTGATGCTTTAATTCCTATTTTAACTCTTATTATTACAGCTTTAGCAAGTTTTTATTTTAGTGGTTTAAATGCAATTATAGATGACCCTGATAAAGCAGACATTTTAAGCAAGATTGAAGAAAATTATTTAAGTTTTTATGCGATAAGAACTACTTTAGGTGAAGCAAACTCAAGCTTAGCATTATTTCAAGCTGCATTATTTGCTAGTGTTGTAGCAGTTATTTTAGGTCTAGTTCGCAAAAAAATTAATCACAAAGAAGCAGTAGAGACTTGGCTACATGGCTGGAAGAGTATGATATTTACTATTGCAATGCTACTTTTTGCTTGGAGCCTTGCTGCAATTGTAAAAGAATTAGGCACTCATAAATACATAGTTCAATTACTATCAGGCTCAACTCCGCATGTATTACTTCCTAGTTTAATTTTCTTAATCGGCTCGGCTATGAGTTTTGCAATAGGCACAAGTTATGGAACTATGGGTATTTTAATGCCTTTAGCAATCCCACTTGCACACGCAGTTGGTCTTGAAGCTGGTATGAGTGGAAATGAACTTCATGAATATATGGTTATAAATATTTCTTGTGTTTTAACAGGTGCTATTTTTGGAAACCATTGTTCTCCGATAGCTGATACCGTAATTTTAAGTGCAATGAGTGCAAAATGTGAATTAAGTGCGCATGTTAAAACTCAAATGCCTTATGCGCTTTTAGTATGTGCTATTAGCGTAATTTTTGGATATATTCCTGTAAGTCTTGGCTTAAATGTGTATTTAACAATTATTTTAGGTGTTGTTATGATGAGCTTAGCACTTCGCTTAATAGGAAAAAAAGTTGAATAAATTTGACTTAGTTTGCAAGGAATTTCAAATTCCTTGCGAGAAGATTTATAAAGATGGCTTAAGAACTAGGGTTAATTTTGCTTTATATAAAAATAACGGCGAAATATCTTATGCTATGTTTAAAGATAAGGTAAAAATAACTGATTTTGATACTTCTTTTATATGTGATGAGATAAGAGAATTTATGCCTAAATTGCTTAAGGCTTTAGATGAAGTTTTAAAAGATAAATTATTTGAGATTAGATTTTTTAAGAGCTTTTATACTTTAAATGTTTTGCTTTTATATCATAAAGACATAAAAGAATTTAAAATAGAAAATTATTACGAAAAATTAAGCAAATTAACTAATTTAAAGCTTAATTTAATAATGCAATCAAGAAAACAAAGAATATCATATCCAAGCGATATTTTAGAGCATTTTAGCAATGATATTAAGTATGAGTTTAATGATGAGTGTTTTATCCAACCTAGCTTAAGTATGAATGAAAATATGCTTGAGTTTGCAAAATCTTGTCTTAAAGATAAAAAATGCTATGATTTATTAGAGCTTTATTGTGGATATGGTAATTTTACCTTAGCACTTGCACCATTTTTTAAAAAAGTTTTTGCAACAGAACTTAGTAAAAAAAATGTGGCATTTTTAAATAAAAATTGCAAATTAAATAATGTAAATAATATTTTTACAGCAAGGCTAAAAGATAGTGAAGTAAAAGACGCTTTTAATAAGGTAAGAGCTTTTAATAGGTTAAAAGATTTAAATTTAGATGATTTTTGTTTTTCACATATTTTAATAGACCCTCCAAGATGCGGTTTAGGCGAATGTGTTAATTTAGTAAAAAACTATGATAATATAATTTATATTTCATGCAATCCATTAACGGCTAAAATAGATTTAGAAAAATTATGCAAAACTCACGAGTTAAAAAGATTTGTTTTGTTTGACCAATTTATAAATTCAGAGCATTTAGAGTGTGGATTTTACCTAGAAAGGAAGAAAGATGATAGAGCTTAGCAAAATATATGCGGCTAAAGAAAAAGTATATGATGTGGCAATTAAAACGCCTTTTAATTATTCAAGATTTTTATCAAATGATAAATATAATATATATTTAAAATGTGAAAATCTTCAAACAATTGGAGCTTATAAGATAAGGGGCGCTTATAATAAGATTGCAAGTTTAAATGAAGAGCAAAAAAAACTAGGAGTAGTTGCAGCAAGTGCAGGAAATCACGCTCAAGGAGTAGCTTTTTCTGCTTCAAAGTTTGGTATAACAGCTCATATCGTAATGCCAGAATCAACACCAGTAAATAAAGTAAGCAGCACAGCTAATTTAGGTGCTAATGTAATACTTAAAGGCGATAATTTTGATGAAGCTTATGCTTACGCAAAAGAGTTAGAAAAGACTAAAAATCTAACCTTTATTCACCCATTTGCTGACCCGTTTGTAATGGCAGGACAAGGGACTATATTTTTAGAACTAATTGAAGAATTAAACAATATTTCTTATATCATCGTTCCAGTAGGCGGTGGCGGTTTAATTAGCGGTATTGTTAGTGCAGCAAAACAAATTAATCCAAATATTAAAGTAATAGGAGTGCAAAGCAAGGGTGCTAGTGCTATGCTAAATAGCTTTAATGAAGGTAAAATCATAAACTCAAACAAGGTAAAAACAATAGCTGATGGTATAGCTGTAAGAGATGTTAATGAAGATAGCTTTAATATAATTAAAAATAATGTAGATGATATGGTTATGGTTAGCGATGAAGAAATAGCTAATGCGGTTTTATTTTTATTAGAGCAACATAAACAAGTAGTTGAAGGTGCAGGAGCAGCAAGTGTAGCTGCTGTAATGCACGGCAAAATTCCTAATCTAAGCGGCAATGTAGTTTGTATTTTAAGTGGTGGAAATATAGATATTACAATGCTAAATAATATTATTGAAAAAGGTCTTATTAAAAGTTATAGAAAAATGCAAATATGCGTAACTTTAATTGATAAAGCAGGGGCATTACTTGATTTAACTAAAGCTTTAAAAGACGCACAAGCAAACATAATAAAAGTTGATTATGATAGATTAGGCACTGATTTTGGTGATGCAAATATTACAATCACACTTGAGACTAAAGGCAAAGCTCATCAAGAAGAAGTTGGAAAAATTCTTAAAGAGCAAGGTTTTACATTTAAGGAGATAAAATGAGAAAGTTTTTAATAGAAATAACTACAGAAGAATTACCTGCAATTCCTTTTTTAAAAGAAGAACCAAATATAAAAGATAAATTAGAAGTGGTTTTAAAAGCAAATAATATTGAATTTAGTAATTTAGAGTTTTTATACACTCCTAGAAGATTTGTTTTTACATTTAAAGCAAACGAAAGAGCAAACGATAGCGTTATAGAATTAATCGGAGCTCCTAAAGAAGTAGCCTATAAAGATGGGAAATTAAGTAAAGCTGGTGAGAGTTTTTTAGCAAAAGCAGATATTAGCGAAAACGAACTTAGCTTTAAAGAAATTAAAGGAAAAGTTTGTTTATATGTAGAAAAAATAGAAAAAGGTAAATTATTTAGCGAATTAATAAATGATATTTTAGAAAGCTTTATTACAAGTCTTAATTTTGGTAAAAGTATGCGTTGGGGTGCAAATACTTTTAGTTTTATTCGCCCAATTACTGGACTATGCGTTATGATGGATGATGAATTAATTAATGCAAGTTTGTTTAATATAAACTCAAGTAAAAGCACTTTCGTTCATAGAAATATTAGTATGGATAAAATCTCTTTTAATACCCAAGATGAGTATTTTAAGACTTTAAAAGAAGGCAAAGTTATATTAAATCCTAAAGATAGATTAGAAATCATTTTAAGTGAGATAAGAAATATTGAAAAATTATGGAATTTAAAAGCTGAAATTGATGAAGAATTATTAGCAGAAGTTGTAGCAATTACTGAATATCCATCAGCGCTTTTAGGTAGTTTTGATAAAGAATTTTTACAAGTTGCACCTGAAGTAATAATTACTTCAATGAAAGAAAATCAACGCTATTTTGCAGTATATAAGGATAATTCTTTAAGCAATAATTTTATAACAATTACAAATTCATTCAATCCTGATTTAGAAACTATAAAAAAAGGTAATGAAAAGGTGTTAAGAGCAAGGCTTAGCGATGCGTTGTTTTTCTGGGAAAATGACTTAAAACTTGGCTTACAACCTGAATTATTAAACAATACAATTTATATGCAAGAATTAGGCACAATAGCACAAAAAGAACAAAGAGAAGAAGAAATTGCCTTAAGATTAGCAAAATTATTTGCTTATGAAAATACAAAAAATATAAAAGATGCAATCACACTTAGCAAGGCTGATTTAAGGACACAAATGGTAGGCGAATTCCCTGAATTACAAGGAATTGTAGGCTCATATTATGCTGCTAATATGGGGTATTCTAGTGAAGTTTGCACTGCTATTAAAGAGCAATATTTATATGATGTTATTCCAAGCACAAAATTAAGTAAAATTGTAATCTTAGCAACTAGACTTGATACTTTAATGGCTTTATTTAGTATAAACAAGCTTCCAAGTGGTAATAAAGACCCTTACGCATTAAGAAGAGCAGCTTTAAGTATTATTAAAATTCTAATTGATTTAGGCGTTAAATTTAATTTATTAGATTTATTAAACGAGTTTAAAGGTCTTTATAAAGATTATGATAAAGTTAAATTGCTTAATTTTATTACAGATAGATTTAATGCTTTATATAGCGTAAATTCATCTTTTATAAAAGCAGTTTTAAATGTGAATAATAATGATTTAGTAGTAATTGATGAGAATATAAAAGCACTTATAAATCTAGCAAAAGATAAAGATTATGAGAGCAAAATCTCAACATTTAAAAGACTTGCAAATATCATAAAAGATAGTAAAGATTTATATTGTGATGAAAGCAAATTAAGTAATGAATATGAGATTAAATTATATAAAGCTTATAAAGATATTAGTTTTAGTGATGATGTGAGTGATAATTTAGGTAAGATTTTTGCACTTAAACCTATCATTGATGAGTTTTTTGATAATGTTATGATAAATGTTGATGATTTAGAGATTAAAAACAATCGCTTAGCATTAGTTTATAGCATTTATAAGCACATTGCTTGTGTGGCTGATTTAAAAGAAGTTAGTTTTGATAGCATTGTTTAAAGAATTTAAAGCTGCTAGTTATAGAGCAAGAACTAGTAGCTTTAAGCCTATTAAAAACCTTGATTTGGTTGATTTTAAAGACCTTTTGTTTTTGGATAAAGAATTTAATATCTTAAAAAATAATATGAATAATTTTTTACAAAACAAAGCCTATCAGCATTGTTTATTAGCCGGTGCAAAAGGTTGTGGCAAATCTAGTTTAATCAAGGCTATTTTTAATGAATTTATTAAAAGTGATTTAAGAATAGTTGAGGTTTTTAAAGAAGATTTATCGCATTTAAGATATATTATTGATGATTTAAGCGAATTAGAATACAAATTCGTAATATTTTTAGATGATATAAGCTTTAGTATAAATGATGATAGTTTTAAGGCATTAAAGCCGATTTTAGATGGTGGATGCGAGAAATTAAGTGATAATATAATGTTTATTTTAAGTTCAAATTATAAAAATCTTTTAAAATCAAGTAATACAAATTATCAAGACGCTGATTTTAAAGATGAAAGCGATGATAGATTTGCTTTAAAAGAAAGATTTGGAATATGGCTTAATTTTTATTCAATGAGCCAAGAGCAGTATTTAAGCATTGTAAAATCATTATTTAAAGATGAATTTAGTGATGAGATAAAGGCTAAGGCTTTAGAATTTGCAAATTTAAAAGGCACAAAAAATGGTCGTATCGCTAAACAATTTTATGAACTAAAAAAGGATTTGAATGATTAATGGAGCTAGTATTTTTAAAGCGTTATTAAAACATAATTTACAAGGTTCTTATGAATGGCAAAATTATGATGATTTTTCAAAATTTTTAGCTCTTTTAATAGGTCAAAATACCAAGTGGCAAAACACTCAAAAAGCATTAAAAAATGTTGAAATTCCTATTTCAAATTCTATAAACAAACTTGCTTTAATTGATGTAAAAGAACTAGCCGAGTTAATAAAAGCAAGTGGATTTTATAATACAAAAGCAAAAAAAATTAGCGATTTAGCAAGGGCAATTGTGAATGATTTTAGCAGTTTTGATGATTTTATTAATAATGCTAGTTTTGATTGGATTATGGATATTAAAGGCATTGGTTTTGATACGGCTTTAATGCTTAGTAATTTTCTTTTAAAAAAGCCTATTTTTGTGGTTAATTCAAATGCTAAAAGATTTTTAGAACTATTAGGCTATGAGTTTAATAATTACGAAGAAGCTATAGATATTATAGCTAGTGGGCTTGATGATGAGTATTTTTATAAAGCATTAAATACTCAAGATTTGTCATATATTTATATGATTTTTGCTGCAAGTATTGATAATCTAATGCAAAATCATTATAAAAATAAACAATTTGATGAAATAGGGCTTAAGGTTTTAAAGGAGCTTGAATGAAAATTAATATAAGTGATTTTAAAATAGTTGAGTTTAAAAAATCAGATTTTATAAAACCTTTAAGAGCTAGTTTTGTTATAAATGAGCATAAGGTAGATTGGGATTTTATAAAGTCTTTTGATTCTGTTAGTATTATGTTATATCACGAGAGCAAGGATAGTTTTATATTTGTAAAACAATTTAGAGCACCTTTATATTATTACGAAAATTGTAAAGATTATGAGAGTGGATTTTCGGTTGAATTATGTAGTGGGATAATTGATAAAAACAAAAGCTTAGAAGAAATCGCCTTAGATGAATGTATAGAAGAATTAGGATTTAAGCCTAAAAAATTAGTTTATATTAATAAATTTTATACAGGATTTGGTAGTGGGGTAAATACTCAACATTTATTTTTTGCTAGGGTTAGCGATGATGACATTGTAGGAGTTGGTGGCGGCGTTGATAATGGAGAATTCATTAAAAGCGTATATGTAAAAATCAATGAATATGATGAGTTTTTTGCAAAAAATAAAAGAAGTGCTTTGATTGATTATGCTAATTTGTGGTTTAGGTATATTTATAAAAAATAAGTAGATTTAAATTCTTTTAATTTTTAATAATTTTGTATTTTATAAATGCAGTAAAACTTATATATGAATTACGAATAAATTCGTAATTCTTTTGATTAATCATTGATATGTGGGCTGCAATATAATTTGCCATACCAAGTAATCGTGCAGTGATTATAAGGTCTTGTTCTTGCATCAGCAATAGATGACAAAGCTAATAATAATAAAATAGCTGATAATAATTTTTTCATAATCTCTCCTTTTTTTAAAATTTAGTAAATTATTACTAAAAACTCTTAAAGAAAAATAAAATTAACCGATATAAGTTTAGTTAAAGGAGAGTTAAATATGGATTTAAATATTTGTGATATGGGTGGGTTTTTAAATTCTAGCCTACATAAAATAAAAA
>NZ_JACGAY010000005.1:0-82821 GCF_020137705.1 Campylobacter sp. RM9333 | reverse complement strand
AGTAGAACATAATGAAAATGCAATATCACTTTATAAAATTTGTAAATCAATTGATATAGCAAAAAGCGTTGAAAATGCTTATAAAGTCTTAAGCCAAGTTGTAAGTGAAGATTTTTTAAACTCTAAAGATTTTTTTAATACCGAAGATATAAAGCAATTTCCACAAGGTTATATTCAAGCAAGAAGTGATGAAATCAAAATCAATAAAATTTTACATTCACCTGATGATTATGAGAATAATCACGGAATGACTTTTCAAAATGAACTTTACCAAACTCATCATCCCTTATTTTATTCTTTTGACAATGATGATAAAACCTTACCAAACACAAATGTTTTTCCACCTGATAATATCAAGCAAGACCCTAGATTTAGTGGATATTTTGGTGATTATGACGAAGCAAGACAAAATTATATAAATGAAAATGGAGAAATATCAAAAGGCGGGCTTTTGATAGGTATATTAAAATCAAACCCAACTTTAATTGAAGGAGAAAGCACATATAAAGGTAAATTAAGTGGTTATGATAGAAAAATTAGCTCGGCTACATTTTTTGCATTTGATAAAGCGTTAGGAATGCAAGTAATGGCAAGGGGAGAAAATGGCTTTATGAGTGCTGAAGTTGAGCGTATGCCAAGATGGCTGAAAGATTATGTCAA
The DNA here is from genome assembly GCF_020137705.1 of Campylobacter sp. RM9333. NCBI lineage: Bacteria > Pseudomonadati > Campylobacterota > Epsilonproteobacteria > Campylobacterales > Campylobacteraceae > Campylobacter > Campylobacter sp. RM9333. The sequence continues at coordinate 82,161 of NZ_JACGAY010000005.1, read as the reverse complement.
ATTAAATGCTTATGATAAACCATTAAGCCAAAGAAGTGCTATTTTAGGAAGTGCTAATTATACTAAAACCTTATATAGTCTTAATAGTGGATTTTTTAGTAGTAATAAAAAAGCTGAAGAAAAACAAGCTGATGAATTTATGAGAAAGATAAGAGAGTTAATGGGTTTAGAAAATCCAAATAAAAACATTAGCGAATTAAATTATGATGAGTTTTTAAAACTAGCTTTTAGTTTTAGCCAAAATAAAGTATCTAATATAAGATTGTTTGATATAAAAGTTTAGATTATTTTAGAAATTTTATTGCAAAAGTTATAAGATATTTTGATTTTTGAAAAGATTTTCTTATTTTAAATTCTTAAAACTAAATAGAATTTAAAATAAGAATAAAAAGCAAATTAGGAATAATCCTAATTCAAAATTATTAAAGTTTGCCGCCTTCTACAACAACGCTTTCTTTATCAATATCAGTTCCATAAACAGGTGCTAGAGTTTCATCATAATTTTTGTGGAAGAATTGTTCTTCGCCTAGTTTTACTATCTCATTATTTAGCCATTCTAAAAGCTCTTTATTGCCTTTTTTAACAGCAGGTGCTATTACATCAATATCTCCTAATTCACTAATACCTACTACAAAATCAGGATTGTTTTTAACCCAAGCAAAAAGCAAGGTATTATCGTGTGCTAGTGCAGCACCTCTGCCATCTAATAATGCTCCAAAAGTTTCAGTATTTTGGTCGTATTTTGCTAGATTTACTCCGTTTTTATTTTTTGTAAAATACGCATCAGCAGTTGTGCCTTTATTTACGATTAGAGTCTTTCCATCTAGTTCTTTAATGTCTTTAATCTCTGCATTTTTAGGACTTGCAATGCCTAATGAAACTTTCATATAAGGTAATGCAAAATCAACAACTCTTGCTCTTTCAGGTGTTTTTGTAAAATTAGCTAAAATAATATCAACTTTATCAGATTGTAAAAACTCAACCCTACTAGCAGCCTCAACAGGAACTAAGGTTAATTTATCTTCACTACCTAATAAATCTTTAGCAATTCTTTTTGCAAAATAAATATCATAGCCTTGGAATTTGCCTTCTTTATCAACAAAGCCAAATGGTGGTTTATCAGCAAAAACACCTATTTTAATATTATCGCTAGTTTTAATCTCTTCAATATTTCTAGCATTAGCAAAACAGGTTAGTAAAGCCCCTGCAACAAGTGATAAAATAACTTTTTTCATAATTTCTCCTTTAAATAAAATCGCTTGTAATTAAAACGCAAAAAAATTAATAAAAGATAATTTTAATCCTTTTTAAATTCAAACATATTTAAAAATTGCTTAGCTCTATTAGTTTGCGGATTTGTAAAAAACTCTTCAGGACTTGCAATTTCAACGATTTTGCCACTATCCATAAAAATAATTTTATCAGCTACAGCTCTAGCAAATGCCATTTCGTGAGTTACTATTAGCATTGTTTTTTCTTCTTTTGCAAGATTTAATAATACATCTAAAACTTCTCTTACTATTTCAGGATCAAGCGCAGCCGTAACTTCATCAAAAAGCATAATTTCAGGATTCATACATAAAGCTCTAACTATTGCAATTCTTTGTTTTTGACCGCCACTTAGCTCTTTTGGATAGGCGTTTTGTTTATGCTCTAAACCAACTTTTTGTAATAAATCTAGGGCTTGTTTTAAAACTTCATCTTTTTTACGCTTTTGAACTTTCATAGGAGCTAATAAGATATTTTCAAGCACATTTAAATGGTCAAACAATTCATAGCTTTGAAACACCATTCCAACATATTTTCTAATCTCTTGCCAGTTTTTATAATCTTTAGTAATTATTTCATTTTTTATATAAATATTTCCACTAGCTATATTTTCAAGTCCGTTAATACACCTTAAGGTTGTGCTTTTCCCACAGCCACTAGGCCCTACTAAAACAACAACTTCGCCTTTATTAACTTCAAAAGAAATATCCTTTAAAGCGTGGTTATTGCCGTAAAATTTATTAATATTTTCAAGTTTTAAAATACTCATTAACTCCACCTTTTTTCTAGTATTTTTGATATTTTTGATAAGGGATAACAAATTATAAAATATATAAAAAATATAATTGTATAAATATATAAAGGTGCTAGATTGCTAATAAATAATGTAACTTCTTTTAATTGATTACCTATTGCTAAAATATCTACAACACCTATTAAATAAGCTACTGAAGTAGTCTTAATCATACGGCTTAAAAGATTTATTACATTAGGAATTAATCTTTTTAATGCAAGTGGCAAAATAATATATCTATACATTTGGTATTTGCTAAGTGCAAGTGCGATTGAGCTTTCAAATTGGTGTTTAGGAATACTTGTTATTGCACCCCTTACTAAATCCATCATCTCAAACATACCCCAAATCACAAATACAATAATAGTAGCACTAATAGCATCTATACTAAGCCAACTTGACATTCCAAAATATATTAAAAATAGCCAAACGATAATAGGCATAAATCTTATAATTTCAAGAATTATTTTTAGAATATAAAAAATAATTTTATTTCCTAAACTCATAAAAACGCCTAAAACAAGCCCACCTATAATTGAGAAAAATATAGATACAAAAGATATAAATAAAGTAACTTTTAAGCCTTCATAAAGCCTTGAATAAATTGATAAATCAAATAATATTTCACTCATTTTCTAATCCTTGCTTCAAACCAAGTTAAAAATAATGAAAGCGGTAAAATCATTATAAAATAAGCAACACAAAGCATAAATAAAGCTTCATTAGTTACATAATAAAGTCCTATTATATCTTTTGCTGTATAGACTAAATCAGCTAGAGCTATTACACTTACTACTGATGTTTCTTTTAACAAAAATATTATATTTGCATTAATACTAGCTATAGAAACTCTAAGTGATAATGGCAATAATATGTAGTATAAAACTTGATTTTTGCTTAACGCTAGAGCATATCCTGCTTCTATTTGGTGCTTATTAATAGCATTTAAGCCTGATTTTAAACTCTCAGCCATATATCCACCACCTAAAAATGCAAGTCCAATTACTCCACAAGTAAAGGCTTCAAGTTTAATTCCAAGCTTTGGCATTGCATAATATAAGAAAAACAAATGAATTAAAAGCGGGGTATTTCTTGAAAGCTCTATATAAGCATTACAAATTAGTTTTAAAAACCTTAGTTTATGTAGTTCAACCCACATACAAAATAAGCCTATTAAAAATGATAAAACTATGCCATAAAATGCAAGTTTTATAGTAAGGATTAATGCGTCTATGTAAAGTGGATAAAACTCTTTTATAACTTCAAAATCCATCTAAGCTCCTAGCTAAAATAAAAACGGGTTAAATATATCTTTTTTTGATAAATAATATTTGCAATTTTATTTTCAAATTCTTTTAATTTTGTTACAAAAATTATTAATAAATATGTGTTTATATTAAATAATTTTATTCAAATAAATTAACTTGATTTTGAGATAAATAATTTAAAGAAATCTTTAAGAATGCTAATTTATAATCAGCCTTTTAATTTTGGCTAAGTTTTAGCTATACAAAGGATTTTTATGAAAACTTCAAATTTTGGTGCAGAACTTGCACACTTTCATCAAAACTACCTAAGCAAATTCTATAGCAATACTAAAGCGGTTATGGTTTTAAGCATAATGGCAACTTTATATTTTGCTATTTTTGGTGGTGTTTTTGCAGTAACAGGTGAATTTACTCGTATCGGTGGGGAAATTCTTGAGCTTTTTGGAATGGATTTAAGTTCGTATTCATATTATCAAAAGCAAAATCTAAACGGAACTATGCTAACTCGTGTTGATGGAGTTATGATTATTGGACTTATAATTGGTTGTTTATTAGCTGCTAGCGTTGCTAATAAGGTGTATTTTAGAAAAATAGCTTCTAAGACTAGATTTTTTCAAGCATTAGTAGGCGGAATATTAGCAGGATTTGGTGCTAGACTTGCTTGGGGATGCAATTTGGCTAACTTTTTTACAGGTCTTCCTTATTTTTCTTTACATACTTGGGTTTTTGCTATTTTTATGTGTCTTGGGGTTGCAGCGGCTATTTTGGTGCTAAAAATTAAAATTTTTGCTCCTAGATATGAGATGATTAAAACAAATACTCCGCAATTAAAAATAGATAAGAATTTAGAACAAAAAAACAAAATTATTTTATTTCTTAGCGTAATTGCTTTTTTTGTATTCTTTGCATATTTAGCTAGTAATGATACTAAAAATCTTCCTACAGCATTGATATTTGGAGTGATTTTTGGCTGGTTGATACAAAAAGGACAGATTTGCTTTACTTCTTGTTTTAGGGATTTATTTTTATTTAAAAGATATAGTTTTTCTTTAGCTTTATTTGTATCAATGTTAGTTGCTAGTATTTTCGTATTTGCATTATTAAATAAAGGCGGATACAACGCTAAGGTTTTAGAAATATCTCTTGGGCTTTGCACTGGAGCATTTATATTTGGCTTTGGTATAGTGTTTGCAGGTGGTTGTGAATGTGGATTTTTATATCGTGCAGTAGAAGGGCAAACTCATTTTATAGTAGTTGGTATTGGAAATATAATAGGAACTATGCTAATTGCTTTAAATTATGATTTATTACCTAAGTGGTTTTTGAGTGGAGAAAAAATCAAATTAAGCGGATATAGTGGTCTTGGCATTAATATAGCTTTATTTTTAATAAGCATTGCTTTAATATTATTTTATGCAAGGAGAAAAAATGAAAATTGATTATTCTATTTCTTTATTAGGCGAACCTTGTCCTTATCCTGCAATTGTTGCTAATGAAGTAATTCACAAGCTAAAAAGTGGCGAAGTATTAGAAATAATTAGCGATTGTCCGCAAAGTATTAATGGAATTCCACCTGATATGAAAGCTTTAGGTCATAGTTGCGAAGTAGTGCAAAATGGCTCTATTTTAGGCTTTTATATCACTAAAAAATAAGTTTAGAATTTAAAACAGAAGTTTTAAATTCTAATTAACTTAAATCTTAAAATATAAACTAGACTTGCAAGTAAGCAAAAAACGCTTATTATGCAAGCTAGTGCAAAACTCGTATTAGCATTCATAGCACCGACTAAAAACGCTGCAAATCCTGCGAACATAAATTGCATAGCTCCAAGTATTGCTGAAGCACTACCTGAATATTTTTTAGATTTTTGCATAGCTTTTGTAACTAGATTTGGTGTTATAAAGCCTAGCATACATAAAGTTAAGAATAAAAATAAAGTAAAAGTATAAAAATTATTTGATAAGAGTATTAAGCAAAATGAATTAATTATCATTGTTATACAAGCTATAAAAATTACTTTTGATATACCAAATTTAGAAGTAAAATATACATTTAATCTAGCTGTTATCATAAATCCTAAAGAATTTATCCCAAATATTAATCCATATTCTTGTAAGCTGATATTAAAGACATTGGTAAAAACAAAACTTGAGCCACTAATATAAGCAAATAAAGTGCTCATAATTAAACTTGAGCTAATTACATAAATTAAAAAACTTTTATTAGTTAAAACACTTTTATATGCTTTATAAATATTTGAAAATGAAAATGGAATTTGATTTTTGTTACTTTCTTTTATATAAAAAATACTTAAAAATAATAATAAAATTCCAAGACAAAATAAAGTAATAAAAATGCTTTGCCAAGAAAAGTATTTAAGCAAAAGCCCACCAATGCTAGGAGAAATCATAGGAGCTATGCTAGAACTAATCATCATTAATGAAAATACAGCCACTGCTTTTTGCTTAGAAAAACAATCATTTACAATAGCTCTTGCAATCACAACCCCAGCACATCCGCCAAGTGCTTGCATAAATCTTAAAGCAATAAAAGTATAAATATTATCAACTAAAAAACATAAAAAGCTAGATATTATAAATATGAAAAGTCCTATAATTAATGGGATTTTTCTACCATAAATATCGCTAATTGGTCCATATAATAATTGTCCTAATGCAAAGGCTATAAAAAAACTAGCAATGCTTAATTGAGTATAAAACTCACTTGTATTAAAACTATGCTGAACTAAGCTTAATGCAGGTAAATACATATCAGTTGCAAGTGGGGCAATAGCACTTAAAAATGCCAATATTAAAATAAAAAATTTTTCTTTCATCTATACTCCTAAAAAATATGATACTGTCTTAATTTGGCAAATGAAGTTTTATGCAAGGAAAATTACCTTGCATAAATTATTAATGTTGATGATGATTGATTGCTTCTGGATATTTATAGCCTTTTTTCTCTAAATATTCTTGCATAAATTTAATTTCAATTTCTTGAGCTTTTATAATATCATTAGCTAATTTTTTGATATTTTCATCTTCTCCATATTTTAAAACGATTTTAGCCATATCAACAGCACCAATGTGATGAGGTAGCATACCTGCTACAAATGCTATATCAGGGTCGTTTTCATTCATACCTGCTTGCATTTTAGAATGCATTTTCATCATACTTTCATTTAGTTCTTTTTTCATATCGTTTAATTCTTGAGGACTTAAATCTTTAGCAAATAAACTAAATGCACCTAAGCATAAACATAAAAAAATTTTTTTCATAAAATACTCCTTGTTTTAAATAAAGATATATTTTATTAATTAGTATTTTCTATTAAGTAAATTATTTAGATTTTACATTAATTAAGACTATTTCGCTACTTGCATTAAACCTAGCTACTATGCCCCAAAATCCCGCTCCACTTGTTACATACATTTTGCTATTTTTTACATTATATAAACCTTTTAAATATCCTTGCTCAAGTTTAACAGCTAGGCTAAAAGGAAAGATTTGTCCTGCGTGAGTATGTCCAGCTAGGATTAAATCATAAGGGCTAACATCGTATTTTTTAACAAATTTTGGCTGATGGGTTAGTAAGATATTAAACTTATCTAATTTAGGCTTTAATTTGCTAATATCAGGCTCAAAAGTCTTAAGCTTTAGCCCCATTAAATCATTTACACCTGATATTACAAAATCATCAAATTCTATGCTTTTATTATCTAAAAAATGCAATTTATATTTTTTTAATTCCTTAGCGATACTGCCTACTCCGTGATAATATTCGTGATTTCCTAAGACATAAAATGTGCCATAGGTTGATTTTAGTTCATTTAGATAATTAAGGTTTTTGACATTGTTAATTCCTGTATCTACTAAATCTCCTACGATTACTACTAAATCAGGATTTAAAGAATTAATTTTATTAATTATATTTATAAAAAACTCATCATTTAAATTCTTTTTTAGATGAATATCAGCTATCATTGCGATTTTTAAATCTTTTTTTAGTTTATCTTCGTTTAGATTTATTTCTTTTATTTTAGGGACTTTTATTGCGTTTTTTGATACCTTATAAAAAAATACAAAAGCTATGAAAATAAATATATACTCATAATTTAAAATATTTATATCTTTTAAATAATAAATAAGTATAAAAAATATAGGAAAAAAATTGAATATCTCCCATATATCAATTGCTTTTGCAAAATGTTCTTCATAGACTATTTTTGTCTTGATATAATAAAAACTCATAATCATAAAAAACACAATAGTTGAAGCAATTAAAATTATAAAAGAATAATATAAAAGCTCTTTAATTAAGTTTTCTTGAGTAATTAAGCTTAGTTCAAACGCAAAAATAATACTATAAAAAGCCACAATTATTTTTCTAAATTTATTAAAAGTATTATTTTTAATAGTTCTTAAAAGCATATTTGCATTAGCGAAAAATACCAATAAAAAATATAAAATACCAAGTAATATAGCCATAATTAGTCCTTATTAGAATTTAAATTAGGAATTTCAAACTGCAATTCATCAGCAAATAGATTTCTCATACCAAAAATCCTACTTAATATTACATCTTGTTCTTTTACACTTGAGAGATTTTTGCCTGCATCTATTGTGGTTATTGCTACTTTTCCAACGATAATTCTACTCTCAACTCCACGCTCATAATTTTTAATCCCCCATAAATTATGCAATATATAGATTTTGTTATCAAATTCTCCTAGATATAAAACTATATGACCTTTTAGAGCTAGCAAGGTTGCAAAAGGTATTGCATTGCTTTTAATATAATTATATTTTTGTTTATTGCTAAGTTTTGAGATATTAAAAAATATTTTTCTATTTAAATAATCTTTTTGATAGATTTGATCTTGCGAATTTCTAGCTAGAAAAACTCCAAATGTGCCAAATACATCTTTTAAAAAAGCAGAGCAATCTCTATCGCCGTTTAATCCGCCCCAGCCATAGTTTTGTCCTATTAATTCATTTGCGATTTTTTTTAAATCAACGCTAGAAAAACTATCTCCAAGCTTGAAAAAATCTTCTTTTTTAACCTTTATTTCAATAAGTTTTGCGTTATTGTTTAAATCCTTTTTAAAAACTCTTATAGTATAAAAATTAGCACTTTCTTTACTTAATGCCAAAGGCATTCCAATTCTTGCGTATTCTATGAAGTCTTCATTTTTATCTATTAATGCAATTTTATCTTTTTTAGGCATTATGAAGTCTTTTGATGATTTATAAATATTTAAATCTTCATCACTAATAAATGCAATATTTTTATTTTCTATAAAGCCAACTACTACGCTATTATAAATAAAACTCCAGCCAAAATCCTTGCTAAAATGAGAGATTTTAACAGGAGTATATGCGTAGATAAATGAGTTTTGCAAATAATCAAACGGATAGCCTTCGCCTGCTAATTTAGGATTTTTAAATCTTGGTTTTTTAGTAGGTAATAATCTTAAATTACTTGAATGAATAATGATTGCATTTTTTGAAATTTTGTTTAAATTATCAAAATCAGCATTATCTACTATATTTTGCATTAATTTTTGAGAATTTAATTGATAATTTTCTCCATAACCTGTGTCTTTTAAAATATCATTTGCAATATTTTTCATATTGATATTGGTTTTGTCAATTCCCCACACATAAAATAGGTTTTTTAAATAATTTTCTTTTAATTTTTGCGATACTTCTTTATTGATATAAAACTCATTGCTCTCATAATTATTTAAGTCTTGAGATGGAAGAGCAAAATAATTTTTACTGCAAGAAGTAAAAATTACAACACAAATAATTAAAATAATATTTTTCATCATTCAAATCTAATTAAAATTGCACCTATGAATTTATTATCTTCGTAAGCTTCAACCCTATAAATCTTACCTGCTTTATCTATTGAGTATTGTTTTTGCATATTTTTAAGGCTTAGTTTTATACTATCTTCACTATCTTTTGCGTTATAGCCTATGACATTTATCCTTACTTTATCGTGTTTTTTAACTAAAAAATAATTTTTTACTTCAATCATTTTTGCAAAATTAGTTGTGATTTCTTTATCATCAACAATTAAATTTAACTTATCAATAATATCGCTATATTCAACATTTTTTTCTAAATACAAATTAGTTTGAAAGCGATTGCCGTATTGAATACTAAAGCCATTATCTTGATTGTTTTTAAAAATCGCAGTTAATTCATTGCTAGCTTTATAAGTAAATGGCAATTTTATTGGAATAAATCTTATTTTTTCTCTTGGTTTTTGAAGGCTTAATAAAAAGCGATTTTCAATTTTAATTAAAATCGGTTTTTCAATAACTTCTCTTACTGCATTAGGATTTAATTCAAATTCTCGTTCAAACTCAACTCCAGCAGCCTTTAAATAGCTCTCAATTGCTAGTAAATGATAATATGCTCTTTCGTGAGTTAATAGATTTTTGCTAGCTTCGTTTGCATAGGCGGCTTTGCCTTGAGTAATTGCATAATAAGTTAGGCTTTTTAGCATTTCTTCATCGCCATTTGCTGTGTTTGTGTTTTTTAAATGATAGCTATGTAATTTGTGTAATAAATTATTATTTATACTTTCACAAGCCTTACTTGCGATTTCATTTAAATTCCCGTATTTTGCGTCAATTTGCTCTTGGTCAATTATGCAAGAATTTCCCCATTTTTTAGGATTTTTATCCTTATTTATGTAATTTGGAGAATAATATCCACTACCATCGTGAAGATTTATTATGAGTTTTACTTCAGGTAAAGTTATTATTTTTTTGATTAATTCAACCGTGTAATAATCAGGGTCATCTTCGCTAAGTTCTGCGAATTTGCGATTTAAATCTCCAAATTCTCCACGACTTCTAGCAATTATAGAATCAAATGCAAGATTTGGCACGACAATTACTTTTCCTTTAGTGATTTTATAATCAGTGATTAATAAGCTAGCAGCGTGAAAACCACCTGGCTCATCTCCTTGAATACCGCCAAAAATCAAAACGGTATTATCACAAACTTTTTCACATTCTCCTAAAGTGTTTATAGTAAAATTTAAAGCAAATAAATTAAGACTTAAAAATGTTAAAAATATCTTAAGCATTCAAAAACTCTCTTACCATTTTATCTACACTAAACACATCATCAATAGTATTTATTTTACTATCAGCAAATTTATCTAAAGCCTTAAATACTGCGTCACTAATATCATAGAATTTACATTCATCTTTTAAATATTTATATACAAATTCTTCATTAGCAGCATTGATAATAACACCTAAATCAGGATTATTTAATAGCTCATCTTTTAGCCTAAAAATAGGGTATTTATTAGGATTTATCTCAAAGAATTCTAATTTAGCAAGTTTTAAAATATCAAAATACTCACAAGCAGCAAAATCACTCTCGCCTAAGAGTGCATTTGCAATGCTAAGCTTCATATCAGGCACGCTAAAATAAGCACTCATTGAGCCATTAATACTTTCGCAAAATGCGTGAATACTTGAGCTTGGCTCTATGATTGCATCTAATTCTAAATTAGGGTATAAATGTTTTGCTTCTATTAATTCATAAAGCTTATTTGTCATTGTTGCACTATCTATTGTGATTTTTGCTCCCATATCCCAATTAGGGTGTTTTAAGGCTTCATTTGCTTTTAGATTTGCAACTTCATTGTATTTAAAAAATGCCCCACCACTAGCAGTAATTGTGAGCTTTTTAGGGTGTTTAATACCCCTTAAAAGTGCTGCTAATGCACTATGCTCGCTATCAATAGGAGAGATATTAAAAGTATCAAGAAATTTTCCAGCCACAACCAAGCTTTCTTTATTTGCTAAAAAGAGTTTTTTATCTAATTCTTGAGTTTGTAAAGATATTTTAAGCCCTGCAAATCCTACTATTGCATTGATAATTCCATCACTTTTTAAATCTTGCATTATAAATGCAGCGTCTTTTATTGAGTATTTATTAGAATGATTTACTTTATCTAGTATTTCATCACTTGCTAAGACTATTTTAGGATTAAACATTTTTATTTGTTCGTTTAATAATTCATAGTTTTTATAAGCACTAATGCACTCTAATTTAATATCAGCTTGTTTTATTATTTTTAAAGCATTAACGCCGATTGAACCAGTTGAACCAAATACGCTTATAATTTCAGGTTTTGTTGGATTTATAGTAAAGCTCATAAGAATACCACCATAATAATACTAGCAAAAATCAAAGCATCAACTCTATCTAATACTCCGCCATGTCCAGGGAAAAGCTCTCCACTATCTTTAACCTTCGCTAAGCGTTTTAAATAGCTTTCAAATAAATCTCCAAATACAGCAAAAAACGCCATTAAAAATGATAAAAATAAAACTTCTAAAAAGCCAATCTCACTATAAACAAAACTAGCATAAATACTTGAAATTATTGTGCTAATGATAATTCCGCCGATTACTCCTTCTAAAGTCTTATTAGGAGAACTTGGACTAAAGCTAGTTTTTCCATATTTTTTACCTACAAAATAAGCAAAACTATCACATAAAACAACGCTTAAAAGTAGCCAAATAAAGCCACTTAATTCAAATCTAATATAAGTTTCAAAAATAAAGCTAATTCCAATTCCTGCATAAATAAATGGTAGAATTTCTTTTAAATCTCCTTGTTTGTATGCTAAAAAAGAAGCAAGAACTAAAATAGCAAAAATCATAGAAACCACAGGCATTTGAGTATAAATTCCTAATATCAATCCTAAAGCTAAAATTAAATAATTATTTTTAGTATCAAATAATTTACAAGCTTCAAAATATCCAATGCCACTAGCTAATAAAAATATTATTAGCCATAAATAATAAGAATTTATCGCTAGAAAAATTACTGCAATTATTGCAAAAATTAAGCCTGTTTTTATTTTTTCATTCAACATAAATACTCCTTAAACAAGTTTATCAAAAAGCCTATCGCTTTCTTTTATTTCTTCAATTTCTTCATCTTCTTCTATCATAACACCGAAAAAATTAGCTCTTTTATGCTCTTTTTTAGGGCGTTCTTCTTGATATGATTTTTCATCATCAAGATTTGTGTTTGTTTTTGAGCTTTCGCTACTTTCTTCTATTACATTAACTTCTGGCGTAACTAAAGTAATTTGCTCATCAGCAAACATTTTTGCATTATGTTTTGCGTGATTATCAATCGCTACGCCTTGATTTTGATTTATATAATTTATATTTCCAATATTATTTACACTCATAAAAAAACCTTTATAGTATCGTAATTAACATAATTAACGAATGCTTTTTCAATAATTTTTACATTTGCTCTTTTTGTAAAATCTACTAAAAAATTACCTTCTTTTTTACCAGAATAACAAGCACAAAGACTTGCAGCATGATAGATTAAATCTATATCATAGCTTTTTTTGTTGCTTGAAATTATTACATGAGAGCCTTTTAAATCCTTTAAATGAAACCATAAATCATCTTTTTTGCTATTTTTTAGCAAATATTCATTAGCGTTTTCATTAAGTCCTACGCTAATTTTGTAATCATTTACATAAAAATTTAATATGTTTGGATTTTGCTGGGTTTTGCCTTTTTTATTGTTTTTTGCGAATAATGAGCGTAAAAATACTTCATCTTTTGTGCAAATTATTGCTTGTTTTAGACTATTTAAAGCATTTATTTTTTCGTTTAGATTATCTTTTTCTATGCTTATATTTTTTGCTTTTTGGCTTAATTTTTTAGCGTTTTTATAAATATTATTTAGCTCATATTTTGCAGAGTTGATTAAAGAATATTTATAAATTCCTATTTCAAATTCTCTTTCGTAATCTTTGATTTTATATAAGTTTTCTTTTAGTGCATCGCCTTTTGCGTATTCATAAAGTGCTTTTTTGTTTAGCAATTCTTCATCTTCTAAAGAATTTATTAAAAGCTCTAATTTTTCAATTTTTTTATCATTTTCCATTATTTTTTGAGCTTTTAATGAGTTTAATTTCTCGTTTTGAAGACTTGCAAAAATATTTGCGAAATAAATTTTAAAATCTTCAATTTTTATATTTTTTTCAGTGATTTTTGTAGGTTCTAAATCTATGTAAGGTTCATTTTGTAAAATATCTCTAAGGTTGTTTTTGCCGTATCTTAAGGCACTTATTATATTTCTTTTATCATCTAAGATTAGTGCATTTGTAAATTTTCCTGAAAACTCAAGTATTAAATAAAATTCCATTTTTTTATAAGCGTGAGCTAAGGCTAGTTTAAACTCTAAAATCCTATTATTTATAGGCACTTTAATATCTAAAATACTTGCGTTAAAAAGCATTTTTTTAAGTTGTAAATCAAATGGACTAGTATAATCTTTAGCATATAAATTACCACTATAAATTGCACTTTTGCCCTTGGTTAAATCAAAATATAGTTTATCTTTAAACTCAATACATAAGCAATTATCATTTATTCTATATGCACGATTTATCTTTTTATATTGCTTTAAATAATCTTTAATTTGCACTAAATCATAATAATTCATTTTTAATCCTTTTATTAATTTTAACGGCTAAAATTAATAAAATTAGAAAAAAAGGGAAATCTATGACTTTAACAGAACAAATATTTGCTCATCATATAGGAAAAGAAGTAAAAGCAGGTGAGATTATTGATTGTCCTATTGATATGGTAATAGGAAATGATATTACAACTCCAATTTCTATTAAACAATTTAAAAAAAGTGGTGCTACAAAATTAGCTAATCCTGATGGCTTTGCAATTGTGCTTGACCACTATATTCCTGCAAAAGATATTCTAAGTGCAAATCAAGCAAAAATTAGTAGAGATTTTGCAAAAGAACATAATTTAAAATATCTTTTTGATGAAAAAAATATGGGTATTGAACATGCACTTTTACCTGAAAATGGACTTATTAGCCCAGGTGATGTGATAATTGGTGCAGATAGCCATACCTGTACGCACGGAGCTTTAGGAGCATTTGCTACTGGAATGGGAAGCACTGATTTAGCGTATGCAATGATAACAGGTAAAAACTGGTTTAAAGTGCCAAGTGCTATTAAAGTGCAGTTTCGTGGAAAATTAAAGCCTTGGGTTTATGGAAAAGATTTAATTTTAGAAATTATTAGAATTTTAGGCGTTGATGGGGCTTTATATAAATCATTAGAGTTTTTTGGAATTGAAGAGCTTGATATGGATAGCCGTTTTAGTTTATGTAATATGGCGATTGAAGCAGGTGCAAAGAATGGAATTTGTGCTGTTGATAATGTTACAAGAGAGTTTTTAAACTCGGTTAATTTAAAGAGAAAAGGCGTTGAGTTTAGCCACTTGCCAAATGCTGTTTATGAAAGAGTAATTGAGATTGATTTAGACAAGCTTGACCCTGTTGTAGCATATCCATTCTTACCAAGTAATGGTAAAAGTATAAAACAAGCTGTAAGTGAAAAGGTAAAAATTGACCAAGCATTTGTAGGCTCATGCACAAATGGAAGGCTAAGTGATTTAAGAATTGCAGCGAGTATTTTAAAAGATAAAAAAGTTCATTCAGATGTAAGAATGATAATTACTCCAGCTACAACTAAAATTGCTTTACAAGCTCAAAAAGAAGGCTTAATGGATATATTTGCTAGTGCTGGTGCAGTTGTAAGTAATCCAACTTGTGGTGCTTGTTTAGGTGGGTATATGGGGATTTTAGCTGATGGAGAGCGTTGTATATCAACTACGAATAGAAATTTCGTAGGTCGTATGGGTGCAAGAACTTCAGAAGTTTATCTTGCAAATAGTGCAATTGCTGCTGCTAGTGCAATTAAAGGATATATTTGTTCTCCTGATGAGCTTTAAAAATAGCGTTTGCCTAATTTTAGGTGGTGGAAAATCAAGTAGAATGGGGCAAGATAAGGCTAATTTACGCTTTATTTATAAAAAGCGTGAAATTAGCCTGATTAATTATTTATATGAAAAATTACAGCCTTTATTTAATGAAATATATTTTTGTGCTAAGACTAAGCCAAGTGATTTAAAATGTAAATTTTTAAAAGATAATTATGAATATTTTCATCCAATTAATGGTTTAAAGACTTTTAAAAATATTAAAATTCCTAATTCAAATTCTGTTTTTGTAATTGCAGTTGATTTTGTAAAAATTAATAAAAGCTCTATAAAAAGACTTTTTTATAAACATAAAAGATATAAAAGTTCAGTAGTGGCAAAAAGTATCAAAACTCATTTTTTATGTGGTTTTTATAAGATGAGCGATTTAAAATATTTAGATGAATTAGATGAAAATTGCAAAATCAAAGATTTTTTTATAAAGTCAAAGGCAATTACTTTAAGCTTTAAAAATGATAATGCTTTTTTAAATATGAATACAAAAAGTGATTTTGAAAAGTTTATTAAAAGTTACAGATATTAAACATTTTATGCTATAACTAAGCCTTTTTTATGGAGAGTTTGGCCTACTGGTGTAGCCCTAAGACTTCAAATCTTGTGGTGGGGTAGTTGACTATTCTGCGGGGGGTTCGATTCCTTCACTCTCTAGCCAAGTTTTGGAATTTTAAATAATATTTTAGGTTTAAATTATAAAATATTTTTTGATTTATGGTTTTAGGAAAAATAAGTTGAAAGAGATTAGAAGAGTTGATAATTTTGAATATATAATAAAAGTTACCGTTGTTATTATTGGCTTAGTTCATCTTATATATGCTGTTAGTTTTACTCTAACGGGGCTATATTTCTTATTACCTTCTAGCTTAATTCAAATTATTATTTCTTTATTAGTAGCTTATGTAGTGTTGATAAGAAACAAGGGATATGCAATTGCTACTTTATATGCGCATTTAGATATATTATTTTCTTGTTGTTATTGCACTTATTATCTTGGATGGGGCTATGGTTTTACTATGATAATAGTTCTTTTATTATCATTAGCATATTTACAAAATTTCAATACTTTCTTAGTTCCAATAGGTATAGGACTTGTAGAAGCGACTGCTTTTTTTGTAATGCTTTATATTACAAAAGATACTCCAAATTATCCAAATCCTTATATGCCATATATAAATATAGCTAATTTTTTATTTATGGTAGTTACATTGCTAGTTTATATTTGGCTAAATGATAGAGAAAACGCCAAGATTATTAAGCAACTTGATGCTAGAAAAGAATTCTTACAATATAAAGCTGAAAATGATTATTTAACCACACTTTTAAATCGTCGTGCTATGAATGAGATATTAGATAATATGTTAGAAAAATTAAAAAATAAAGAAGTAAATTCTTTAGCATTAGCAATAGGAGATATTGATAATTTCAAGCATTTAAACGATACTTATGGTCATAATTTTGGAGATTTAGCTTTAAAAGAAGTTTCTAAAGTGTTTAAAAACGAATATGAAAACAATACAAATACTTATGTGGCTAGATGGGGTGGAGAAGAATTTTTAATACTATTTAGCAATTACTCTTACAATGATGTTTTAAATTCTTTAGAAAAAAGTAGAAAATCTATTGAAAAATTACAAATTAAAGATAATTTAAATGAAACTAGCGTTACTATTTCAATAGGTGTTAGTTATTCTATAAATTTAATTAATAAAGATGTATTGATAACAAAAGCAGATGCAGCACTTTATAGTGCAAAAGACTCTGGAAAAAATAGAGTAAAGTTAGTTAATTTAGGTTAGATATGGGAAGTTTTTTAGATCAAGATGATTTAGTTGTAGCAAAAAAAATTGCTAGATATATACTAATTATATTTTCAACATTATATTTTTTATTATCTATTTTAATGGGTTGGTTAGGTCATAACTATCCTATGTTTGTTAATTTGTTTTTAGCTTGTATATATTTGTATTCATTAAAAAAGTTAGATTTATTAGAAGTCAATAGTTTAGTATATACGGTGCATTTTGTTTGTATAGTTTATGCTATTTTTATGGTTCTTTATTTTGGTTGGAGTTTTGGAGCTCAATATTTTTTAATACCTTGTATAGCTTTTTGTTATGTAGGTCAATTTGAAAATAGAAAAATTATCTATACATTAGCAATTTTTGAGAGTATAGTTTTTGAATTATTGTATATATTTATGGAAGTTAATAAATATACTTTACAAAATCAACTATATGTGCTTGGATACAATATTAATGGCATATTTTATATTATTCATAGCTTATTTGCGTGTCTTACAATTATAATTGTTATGTATTTTTTAAAAATTAAAGTTTATAAAACAATTGAGACAAAAGAAAATGCAAATGAAGTTTTAAGTATTAATGCTTCTACAGACCCGCTTACATATTTACTAAATCGTTGGGCTTTTATGGAAAAAATTCATTTAATTCAATATAAAAAGAATTTTCATTTTGCTTTAATAGATATAGATTTTTTTAAAAAAGTTAATGATACTTATGGGCATAGTGTTGGAGATGAAGTTTTAAGAGTAACCGCAAGTTGCATAAAGCTTAATTTTTCAAGATACACTGATATGATTGCTAGGTGGGGCGGGGAAGAATTCTTAGTATTTGCATTAGGTTGCAGTGAAGAAGAATTTTATGAAGCGTGTAATAATTTTAGAAAAGAGCTAAAAAATAATAAATTCTGTGCTGGCGATTTTACGATAAGTGCTAGTGTTGGTTGTTTGCATGTAAATGGCGATTTTTCATATAGTAATTTTGATAATTATATTAAAAAAGTTGATGAATTATTGTATATGGCAAAAAATAGCGGTAGAAATAGGATAGAAGCAAAGCGTATAGAAGATGAATGAATTTAGAAAGATAGATAATATAAGACAATTAGTAAAAATCACAATGATTTTACTAACAATAACCCATACTACTTATGGGAGTGTATTTTATTTTCTAGGTCTTTATCCTATGGTTAATATTAAGTTTATTGAAGCTTTTATTGCTTTAGTAGCTACGATTTTTATTTTAAAAATTGACAAATATCATAATATTGCTGTTTATTTTACACATGCTTCTGTTTTGCTGTCTTGTTCAATTTGCACATATATTTTAGGGCAAGGATATGGTTTTTTAATAGTTATGATAGCACTTTTATCTCTTGGCTATGTTCATGACTTTAGCAGTTCTAAATATCCTTTGATTATTGGTATTTTTGAAATTATTTTATTTATAGTTACAATAATTATTACAAAAGATGTTCCTGATTTTAAAAGCGAATATATGGTTTTTGTATATGTATTTAATGTTATAAATATTACTTCTGTAATTATTTTTTATTCGTTTTATACGCATAGTATTGATGAGAATGAAAGTAAAATATTAGAAAAAGAAAGCATTAAATTACAAAATAAAGCTGATTATGATTATTTGACAAATATTTTAAATCGTCGTGCAATGAATGAAATTTTACATATATATCATAATTATTTTCAAAAAGACCAGATTCGTTCTATGGTAATTGTCTTAGGTGATATTGATAATTTTAAGAGTTTAAATGATGAGTGCGGTCATAATTTTGGAGATATTGTTCTTAAAAATACAGCAAAAATCATTAAAGATAAAATATCTAAAAGAGCTTCTAGTTATGTAGCTAGATGGGGTGGAGAAGAGTTTTTAATGCTATTAACAGGTCTTAGCATAGATGAAAGTGAAGAACTAATGAATGAGATTAGGGAAGATTTTGCTAACTATACTCATAAAGATGGTTATAATGCTAGGAAAACTACAATTACTTTTGGAATTTGTTATTCTTTAAGACTTGAAAGTATAGATTATATGCTATCTCAAGCTGATAATGCCTTATATAGTGGTAAAAAATCAGGTAAAAATAAAGTAGAAACTATAGTTTTAGGACAAATATGATAGATTTTGAAAAAAGAAAATATGAACTAGTAGAAGTTTTACAAGCTGAAAAAATTATGAAAGGTATTTTAGTTTTTAATTTAGTATATGCTTTAATAATGATAATTAATGATATTCCTTATTTGTTTTTAACGTATTTTATGCTAGCTGGATTATTTTTAGTATCGTTAGTATTTGTTAAGAGTAATAATTTTAATGCTTGTATTTATGTTACTTTTTTTTCTTGTTTTGTTTTTTCTGCTAGCTCAATTTATTATCTTGGGTGGGGTTATGGGTTTGAATATTATATATTACCTATAATATCTTATTTTTATATAGGTATTTATAGGAAAAAATACATTATATATTTAATAGCGACTTTCGGACTTATTTATTATTTGGCAATGTATTATTTTTTTTGTGTGAATGATTATTCTTTAGATATACCTTTATATTTATTTAGCGATGGTTCTAAATTCTATTTTAATTGTTTTAATGGGATTGTAGTATCAACTATTTTTGTAATTGTATCAAGTGTTTTAAGAAAACAAATATATATTGAATTAGAAAATAGACAAAATATAAATAAAAAGCTTGATAAAAGTGCAAATTTTGATTATTTAACAAGACTTATGAATAGATGGTGTTTTATAGATAGTATTGAAGATTTAAATATTAAAAGTAAGGTAAGTATTGCTTTAATAGATGTTGATTATTTTAAAAAAGTAAATGATACTTACGGACATAGTGTGGGAGATGAAGTATTAAAAAATTGTGCAAATTTAATGAGAAAGCATTTTGGAGAATATACTGATTTGATTTGTAGATGGGGTGGAGAAGAATTTTTAATATTAGCTTATAATGTATCTGCTTTAGATTTTGAAAATGCTTGTGAGAATTTTAGAATAGAGTATTCAAATTCTACATTTTCTGTTGAAAGCTTAACTACTAGCGTTAGTATAGGTTTAGTTTTTATAGAAGATAATTTTGCTAATAATATTTTAGATGAATATATAACAAGAGTTGATAAGTGTTTATATGAGGCTAAAAATACAGGTAGAAATAAAATAATAAAAAATATAATTTAATTTAAGCAAAAATTAATTTTATTAGGATAATATACAGCTTTTATTTTTAGTGTGCGTTCATAGCTCAGCTGGATAGAGCAACGGCCTTCTAAGCCGTAGGTCAGAGGTTCGAATCCTCTTGGGCGTACCACTTAGCGGATGTGGTGAAATTGGCAGACACGCCAGACTTAGGATCTGGTGCAGCAATGCGTGGAGGTTCAAGTCCTCTCATCCGCACCACTTATCATCTTAGTTATACTTTTTCAATTATATTTTTAATATTTGTTACGAAAAGTTACATTAACACATAAAAGTGCTAATTTTCTTTGCTTAAAATCTGATTTTATTGTAACATAAGTCCTTTCATTTTATCAAAAAGGAGCCTTAATGGTAGAAAACCAGCAAATCAAACGAAATGGATTTGAAAAAATCTTACACAAAATTGAAGTATTAGGAAACAAATTACCTGATATTACAATTCTTTTTTTAATTGCATTTTTTATTGTGATGATTTTAAGTTTTGCATTAAGTTTTATTGACTTTTCTTATATTCATCCAGTTAGTCACGAAAAAATTGTAGTTAAAAATATGTTTGAAATTCATAATTTAACTGAATTAATAGTTAGATTAGGCGTTAATTTTATAACTTTTCCTGCTTTACAATTAGTTTTAGTTGCTACTTTAGGAGTTAGTATTGCAGAAGGCAGTGGTTATATTAGAGCATTACTAATTAAAATGATAGGAATAGTTCCAAAAAGCATTGTTGTTCCTGTGGTTATATTAATTTCTATATTTTGTCATATAGTATCAGATAGTGCTTATGTATTTTTAATGCCAATTGCAGCTGCTATGTATTATAGTGCAGGTCGCCATCCAATAGCTGGAATTACTACTTCATTTGCTGCACTTGCAGGTGGGTTTAGTGCTAGTTATATTCCAAGTGTAGTTGATCCATTAATGCAAGAATTTACTCAAAAAGCAGCAAGGACAATTGACCCTGAAATAAGCGTAAATGTATTATGTAATTATTTTTTAAGTATTTTTTCAACCTTTAGCGTAATTGCTGCTTGTTGGTTTGTTAGCTCAAAAATTATTGAGCCTATGCTAAATAAAACTATGCCTATTGATAGTGATTGTAAAATCGCTCATTTAGAAAATGAGAAATTAAGCTCACAAGAAAATAAAGCTTATTGGGGAGCGACTTTAACATTTATATTTATGGCTTTATTATTATTTGTTGTATCAATCCCAGAGAATTCTGTTATGCGTGGTGCTAATGGCTCACTTACTAGTGCTGATGCGGCTTTAATGAAAGCTATTGTTCCATTAGTATTTTTATTCTTAGCAATTCCAGGATATGTATATGGAAAAATCAGTGGCTCTATAAAAACATCAAGTGATTTATCAAAAATGGCTGCTAGTAGTTTAAATACTCTTACTACCTTTATTGTATTTTGTTTTGTATGCGGGCAGTTTTTATATGTATTTAATACTTCAAATCTTTCAACTCTATTAGCAATTTCAGGAGCTGAGTTTTTAAAGAGTATGAATATGCCTTCAGTTTTTACAATTTTAGGAGTGATTATATTTACAAGCTTTTTAAATATTTTTGTTACATCAGCTACATCAAAATGGGCTATATTAAGCGTTATTTTTGTTCCTATGTTAATGTTACTTGGAATTAGTCCTGAACTTACTCAAGCAGCATATAGGACGAGTGATAGTGCAGTAAATGTTATGACACCTATGTTTCCATTTTACCCATTAGTGATTGGTTATTGTCAAAAATATTATAAAAAAACAGGAGTTGGAACACTTAGTTCATTAATGCTTCCATTTGGTATTGCTTTATGGATAGCTTTAGTTGGTAGTTTATTTATATTCTGGGCTTTAGGTCTTCCGTTAGGATTTGATACTACTTATGTTTATAATTTTAAAGGTTAGATATGTTGGTAGAAGACTTTATAAAATATGTAAAAATCTCATCTCAAAGCGACGCTAGTAAGAGTAATACTCCTACTAGCGAAGGGCAGTTGCAATTAGCGAAATTATTAAAAAGTGAGTTAGAGAATTTAGGACTTAGCGAAATTAAGCTAAATGATAATGGCATTTTAACCGCACTTTTAGCTGGTGATAAAACTAAGACTAGCTTAGGTTTTGTAGCTCATCTTGATACTATTGATGTTGGGCTTAGTCCTTGTGTAAATCCTAAGATTTTAAGATTTGAAGGCAAGGATTTAGATTTAGGTAAGGCAGTTTTAGAGATTTCTAAACACCCTGAAATTATGAAGTATTTAAATGAAGACATTATTTTTAGCGATGGCTCATCTGTTTTAGGGGCTGATAATAAGGCTGCAATTGCTGTTATTATAAACTTAATTAAAACTCTTAAAAATAGTGATATTAATCATCCTGATATATTTTTAGCTTTTGTGCCTGATGAAGAAATAGGGCTTTTAGGCTCAAAGCAGCTTAATTTAGATGATTTTAGAACAACTCATCCTTATACTATTGATTGTTGTGAGGTTGGGGAATTAATGTATGAGACATTTAATGCAGCAAGTGCAAAGCTTAATATAATAGGTGTTTCAGCACACCCAATGAATGCTTATAAAATAATGCTAAATCCAACTTTATTAGCAAATGAGTTTATAAATCTTTTTGATAGATTGCAAACTCCTGAAAATACTAAAGATAAAGATGGATATATTTGGATAAATGAAATGCACTCAAATCAAAACGAAGCTAGTGTGTGTTTAAATATAAGAGACCACGATAAAACTAAATTTGAAGAGAAAAAAGAATATATTAAAACTTGCGTTGATTTTATGCAAAATAAATATAAAAAAGCTAGTTTTAAACTAGAAATGAGTGATACTTATTACAATCTAAAAGATGCTCTAAACGATGATAATAAAGATAGTTTAGATAAATTATATAAAGCTTTTGAGCTATCAAATATTAAAGCAAATACAATTGCTATGCGTGGTGGGACTGATGGAAGTGCGTTGAGTGTAAAGGGTCTTTTTACCCCGAATTTTTTTACAGGAGCGCATAATTTTCATTCAAGATTTGAGTTTTTACCTGTTAAATCACTTGAAAAATCTTATGAAGTAGCACTTAATTTAGTAAAAATATATTCAAACTAGGAATTTTAATTCCTAGTTTTAAATTCTTAAAAACTATATCCTAAATTAACTCCGTATCTAATACCTTTAGCTATTACATCATTTGTATAACTTGCTTTAATTCCTGCATAAAAGCCGTCTAAATTTCGAGTGAATTTATAACCTAGCATAAGATTTGCTTCATAATTTAGTCTTTTTTGTTGCTCGTTAAATAATTTATCTCTTTTATTATCTAAATAAAATTTTGCAAAAGCACTAGCTTCAACAACTAATCCTTCATCAAAAATATTCATAGTGCTAGCTCCTAATTTGATTAAATTAGTATTAGCTACTAAATCTTTAGTATTAGTTTTGCTTTTGATTTTTTCATGACCTAAGCCACCTAAGATATTAAAGCCTGATTTAACTCCTACATTATTATTAAAAAATCCAATACCACCCAATACATTAACAGCAGTATAAGTGCTTGAAATTTTGCCACTTTCTATATTATTTTTATATTCTGAATCAAAGTCGTGAATGCTTAAATCTGCACCAAAAACAAAATCATTATCATAATTACTAAGTTTATAAGAATTTATAAAAATTCTTCCTTGATAAATACCATTATCGCTTAAATTAAGCCCGTAATCTTTAGCTTTTCCTACCATAAAATCAGCACCTACGAAGTTTTGTGCGTTTAGGCTGATTACACATATTAGTGTTGATAAAATTTTTTTCATATTATCTCCTTTTTAAAAAATGTTAATTCTATATTTGTATTTTTATATTTTAGTAATTTATAAATTATGACAATATATAGGCTTTTTGATATTAGAAATAAGTTGTCCGTTATTATTTTTAGGAATTGTTGTAAAACCTACATTATTTATTACAATACATATTGAGTTATTTTGGTCTATATTAGTTGATTTGCTTAGTCTAATAATATATGAATTAGCTTTTATTAGATTATAAGTTTTTGATTTATTAGTATATGAACTTGCAAATAATTCTCCTAATTCATTTACCATTATTCTGTGAGTTTTTTTGTATTTATTATTTAGATTATAAAATACATCAATTTTAGTTATACCAAAGCTTTTTGTAAGATTTGTCCTTGTTGTAAGCAAATTATCATCTACGCTTATTCCTGCATATCTAGTTCCAATTAGTTTTGTTTTGTCAAATAAATCTTTTGCTAATTCATTTGCATCTGGATTTGATGAGCTAGAACCTATGCTATCGCTAAAAATACTATATCCAAATTCTTGATGATTGCATTTGTATTTGTTATATGAAGTTTTTGTATTTGCTACACAATGAAAATATATTTGCCAATATGATTTATCGTAATTTGTCGTATAATCATATACATCGTAATTTAGTGCTAAATCACGAAGTATATAAATATCTTGAGATAAACTCCTAGCTGCTAGGATTAAAGAATTTGAATTGATTTTTGATATTGCTATACTTGAGAGTATTCCAGCTACGACTAAAACTAAAACTAATTCAATTAAAGTAAAACCTTTTTTACTTACACGCAGCTCTGTCAATATGTACAAATCCAGAATATTGTTCTACATAAATACAAGCTATATCACTACCTTTTGAAATTTCTATTTTAAATCCACTTGGATTTTGATTAAAGTTTAAAGGCTCTCCTAATTCATTAAATATAATAGTATCAGTTGGTGCTGTAATACCTTTAGGGGTTGTTGATGTAGTTGGTGTAAATGTTATATTATATTTTTTAATTTTAAGAATAGCTGTTCTTGTAGCACACGCTTCATCTTTTTCAAAATCACATATTCTTTTATCAGGATTTAAAAAATCTTCAGCATATTCTGCTAAAACTGGTGTTGTTCCTTTTGAGTTATATTCAACTTTACTAATTTTATAAATCTTATTAGAAGCTATTGTAAAACGATAATATTTATTATGATAACTATTTGTTCCATCATAAGCGTCATCTCCTAACGCTAGAATTTTTGTATATCTAATATCGTTTGCAATACTTCTAGCAGCATCTATTAATTCACTTGTATGTATTTTAGAAACAGCAACCGCACTAAGTATAGCACCAACAACCATAACAACTAATAATTCAATCATAGTAAAAGCTTTTTTCATACTTACATCCATTCTAAAACTTGAGCTAACTCATTAGCTACAAAGCATTTAATACCTTTAAAATTACTTTTATTTGGAATTATAGCATTTTTAAAGCCTTGATTTTTTGCTTCATTAAGTCTAATATCAAGGCTAAAAACTTCGCAAATTCCACCATTTAAACTAAGCTCTCCAATAAATACACTCTCATTGCTTAAAACTCTATTTTTAAAGCTAGATATTATAGCAGCCGCAACTGCTAAATCAGCAGCAGTTTCGCTAACTTTTATCCCACCGCTAATATTTATAAATACATCATATCTTGCAAGTGGAATTTCTAATTTTCTCTCAAGCAAGGCTAAAATCATATCAAGTCTATTTCTATCAAATCCAGTTGCACTTCTTTTAGCATAAGCACTTTCGCATACTAAAGCCTGAACTTCAAGAGTAATTGCTCTGCTACCTTCTAAAATAATAGTTAGAGCACTTCCTGCGTGATTTTTACCTACAAATCTAGTTTTAATATTGTTTGCACTTATAAGTCCATTTTCGCTCATTTGCCAAATGCCTATTTCGCTAGTGCTTCCGAAACGATTTTTAAAGCCTCTTAAAATTCTTAATTCCTTGCTAGCATCACCTTCAAAATAAAGCACCACATCAACCATATGTTCAAGCACTCTAGGTCCTGCAATTGAGCCTTCTTTAGTGATATGTCCTATTATAAATGTGCTAATATTATTGCTTTTGCTTAGTTTCATTAGTTCAAATGTAAGCTCTCTTACTTGAGTGATTGAACCAGCACACGAACTTATATTTTCTGAATAAATGGTTTGAATACTATCTATAATTAAGACTTCATAATCATTGCTTAAAACTTCATTTTTAATATTTTCAAAACAAAGTTCTGTAAGTAAAAACAAATTATCTTCATTAGCATTTAATCTATTTGCACGAAGTTTTATTTGACTTTTACTCTCTTCAGCACTAACATAAAGGACTTTTTTGCCATTTTTTGCTAAGTTTGCAGCGGTTTTTAAGAGTAAAGTTGATTTGCCAACACCAGGAGAGCCACCTAGTAAAACTAATGAGCCTACAACAAGCCCACCACCTAAAACCAAATCAAGCTCTTTATCATAAGTTGAAAATCTATCAACTTGCTCAATTAAAACTTCTTTAATGCTAACTGCTTTGTTTGAATTTGGTTTTATTTCGTTTTTTAATACTTCAATTTGAGTTTGATTTAATTCTAAATATGAATTAAATGCCCCACATTCAGGGCATTTGCCTAAAAATCTAATTTGTTGATTACCACAAGCTTGGCATTCATAAAGGCTTGATTTTTTCTTAGCCATTGTTAAAAATTCCGTCTAAAAGAACCTTTAAATATTCATTTGCTTTAAAAGGAGCAATATCATTTGCACCTTCTCCATATCCAAAATATAAAATTGGTAGCTCTAATTCTCTTGCAATTGCAAATAATGAACCACCTTTACTTGTTCCATCAAGTTTAGTAATAATTACTCCATCAAGCTTTACTAAATCATTAAAAACTTTTGCTTGATTAATACCACTATTTCCTTGAGTTGCATCTAGGACTAGAATTTTTCTATGTGGAGCGTTTTCATAAGCACGAGATGAAATTCTTATTATTTTTTCTAGTTCATTTGCTAGATTTTTTTTATTTTCTAATCTTCCTGCTGTATCAATAATAACATTATCATAACCTTTGCTAAGTGCTTTTGTAATGGTATCAAAAGCAACTGCACTTGGGTCATGCCCTTGCTTAGTGCTTACAATATCGCAATTATTCTTACTAGCCCAAAGTTCAAGTTGCATAATTGCACCTGCTCTAAAAGTATCGCACGCTCCTAGTAAAACTTTTTTGCCTTGATTTTTATAAAAATTACTTAATTTTCCTATGGTTGTAGTCTTTCCTACTCCATTTACACCTAATATCAATTCTACAAATGGTTTATCATTAGAATTTGAATTAGGATTTTCATACATAAAATATGAGCTCATTACTCTTTCTAAATCTGCTCTTTCAACTATATCTTTAGGTGGTAAGTAGTATAAAATCTCTTCTACTATTTCATAAGTAATATCAGCATTTACTAGCATTTCTTCTAATAAATCTTTACTTATTTTTTCGTTTTTTGGTTTTACTTGATTTATAGCTTCAAGTGTTTTTGCTAAGCCTTTTTTTAAAAAATCTAACATTATTTCATAACCTTTTGAATATCAATATCAAGCATTTCTTCATAAACTGCACCTAGATAGTTGTTTATGTTTTTACCATTTTGGTCGTATAAAGCAATATATGGAATGCCGTTAATTTCTCCTAAAACTTTTAAAAATGTGTAATTATTATCACCTGTAACAATATCATAGCTAATACCATTATCCTTAATAAATTTAGCTATTTCTTCATCACTTTTATCTTCTAATAAAACACCAATAACTCTTAATCTATCTTTATATTTTAATGCTAAATCATTTAAGTGTGGAATTTCAGCCTTGCAAGGTGGGCACCAAGTAGTAAAGAAATTAAATAATATAATTTTATCATTTGAAGTAAATTCTAAGTCTTTATTATCATTATTAATTCTTTTAATTTCAAAAATCTCATCGCTATTATAAAATTTTAAAGAGAATTTAATTAGTCTATTAAAATCAGGTTCTTTTTTAACTTCAACTTGAGTAATTTGTTCGCTTTCTTCTTCTTTTTTATCTTCTTTCTTATCAAAACAAGCTGTAAAAAACAATAAAGCAACGCTTAGCAATATAGCTTTCATTTTAATTCCTTATGTAATATGCTTATAAATTTTTTAGGTTAGATTATGGATAAAAAGTTAATAAGAGAAAAATTTCATAAAGAAAATTATAAATTTTGTAAAAATTACGGAAGTTTTAGAGCTATTTTAAAAATAATATCTAAAGTTAAAACAAATAAAAAATTAAATCTTTTAATTTATATTGCAAAAGATAAAGAAATAAATCTATATAAATACAAAAGATTTTTATGTAAAAAATTCAATATTTATATTCCAAAAATGCTTAGTGATAATAGTTTAGCTTTTAATAAATTAAGGTTTCCATTAAGTGAAGTTAGATTTAAAATAAAAGAAAGCTCAAGTAAGATTGAAAATGTTAAAATTGATATTGCAATTATACCTGTTTTAGGAATTGATAAGGATTTTAGAAGAGTAGGTTTTGGCAAAGGATTTTACGATAGAACTTTTTCTAAAATTGATTATGATTTATTAATTATTTTTATTCAAAATATAAAATCCGTTACTAAAAACAAAATTTGTTTAAAATCGGATATTCAAGGCGATTTTTATATCGCAAATGGTAAAACAATAAAAAGAAAGAGAAGTTATGACATTAGTTGAAATTATATCGTTATTAGCGGTATTTATTCTAGGAGGAGCATTAGGGGTTTTAGTAGCCAAAAGAATACACGAAGCTCATTTTAAAATTCACGAAGAACAAGCAAAAGCAAAAGCAAAAGTGATTGAATATGAAGCTGAAAAAATACTAAGAAATGCTGATAAAGTTCTAGAAAATGCCAAAGCAAGTGAGGGTAAGATTGAGTTGAGTTATAAAAAATCTTATGATGAAAAGATTTTAGAACTTCAAAAAGAACACGATAAGAAAATTCTAGAAATTGAGAAAAAAGAGCAAATTCTAGCAATAAACGAACAAAAATTAGATGAATTTAAAGCAAGTATTGTAAAAAGCGAGCAAGCTGCAAATGAATTGATGGAAGAAGCAAATATGCTTAAAAAATCTTGCGAAGCAAAAATGCAAGAATTATTAAGCAGTATTGAAAATATAAGTGGTTTAACTCAAAGCGAAGCAAGAGAATTAGTAATAAATCAAGCTAAAGAAGATGCAAGAGATGAAATCGCTCATATCGTAAGAAAATGCGAAGAAGAAGCAAAATCTCAAGCAAAGGCAAAAGCAGGATATATCCTAGCACAAGCTACTACTAGATTTGCAGGTGAATATGCAAGTGAGAGATTAATTAGCGTAATAAATCTTAAAAGCGATGATTTAAAAGGAAGAATTATTGGTAAAGAAGGAAGAAATATAAAAACACTTGAAATGGTTTTAGGTGTTGATGTAATCATTGATGATACTCCAAACGCAATTATTATTAGCTCATTTAATGTTTTACGCCGTGCAATTGCTAAAAAAGTAATTGATTTGTTAATAGATGATGGAAGAATTCAGCCAGCTAGAATTGAAGAATTACACGAAAGAGTTTCAAAAGAATTTGAAGAAGAAATGTTTAATGAAGGTCAAAATATCATAATGGATTTAGGACTTACAAAAATGGCTCCTGAATTAGTAAAATTAATTGGCCGTTTAAAATATCGTGCAAGTTACGGACAAAACGCATTAGCACATAGCCTAGAAGTTGCACATTTAGCAGGAATTATCGCAGCTGAATGTGGTGGCAATACAAGACTTGCAAGGCGTGCTGGAATTTTACATGATATTGGCAAGGCTTTAACTCACGAATATGAAGGTAGCCATGTTGATTTAGGTGCTATGGTTTGTGAAAGGCACAAAGAGCATCCTGTGGTATTAAACGCTATTTTTGCTCACCATGGGCATGAAGATGCTTTAAGTATTGAAGCTGCTGCAGTTTGCACGGCTGATGTTTTAAGTGCGGCAAGACCAGGTGCTAGAAGAGAAGTTTTAGAAGCGTTTTTAAAGCGTGTTAGTGAGCTTGAAGCTATTGCAAAACAACATTCTCAAGTTAAAAAAGCTTATGCAATTAATGCTGGTCGTGAAATTAGAGTTATTGTAAATGCTAAGCTAATTAATGATGATGAAAGTGTTCTTTTAGCTAAAGAAATAGCTAGTGAAATAACAAGCAGCTTACAATTTCCAGGAGAAATTAAAGTAAATGTTATCCGTGAAACTAGAGCTGTGGAGCTAGCGAAATAATGCAAGAATTTATAGAAAAATTTGTAGAATACGGATATATTTTAGTATTTTTATACTCTTTAGGCGGCGGTATGTTAGCACTGCTTGCCTTAGGAGTGTTTGCAAGTGCTTATAATGTAAATCCTTATATTAGTATTTTAGTAGCTTTTGTGGGTAATTTTTTAGGCTCGTCAGCTTTGTTTTATTTTACTAGAGCTAGTAAAAAAGACTTTCAAAAATATCTTGTAAAACATAAAAGAAAACTAGCTCTTTTAGTAGTTTTATTTAGAAAAAATGGCTTTATTTTTACTTTAGTTTGTAAGTTTGTTTATGGGCTTAAAACCTTAGGTCCAATAGCAGCTGAGATTTCAAAATTAAGCTTTTTTAGATTTAGCATTTATAATCTAATTTCTTGTTTTATTTGGGCTATTGTGGTGTTTTATGCTGCGTTTTATTTAGGAGATAGCTTGGCTAAAACTTTTGATGAATATTCATCTTATATGCCAATTATTTTACTTGTTTTATTGATTGTAATTTTCACATATTTAAAAATAAAAGCGAAAAAATGAAAACTAAGAAATTATTAAATATTAGATTTTTTTTAAGAAAGATAATTCATTTTAAAAATCATAAATTTCTAAATCAAATTCTACTAGATTATCCGAAATTATCTAAGAAATTTAGCGAGAATTTAAAATATCACAATGATATGTTATGCAAAAAATATGGGGCTACTAATTTTACTTTTGAATATTCAAATGAATGTTTTAAAAGGGATTTAGAAATTATTACAAATAGATTTTTGGATATTTTAAGTAATGATGAGATTATTTTTAACGAATTTGATTTAAAAATTACGCTTAGCTCAAATCCTAAAGTAATTAGCGAAGGACTTTTTACAATTCATTTGCATTATAAAAATGAGCTTTTATATTCTTTAAGTTTTGTTTTATTAAATGATGCTTTATTAATCACAGCTTTACAAGGTAATTTAAATACTAAAGATGAGATAAAAGAATTTACTAAAGTTTATTTTGGCTTAAGACCGCTTAATTTTATTATATTTTTTGCTTTTATTTTTGCTGAGTTTTTAGGTATAAATAAAGTTTGCGGAGTAAAGGATAGATTTTTAGTATCAAGATTTAAACGCAATAGAAAAAGAGATGGAAGAGTATTTGTAATACCAAATTATGACGAAATATGGCAAGAAAATACAAAAATTATTAAAGAAGAAAAATCATTTTATGTATTAGAATATTTGCAAAAAGATTTAGAAGAAATACCATCAAAAAAACGCTCAATGTATAAAAAAAGATTTGAGTTCTTAAAAACGATTAAATTGTAAGCAATAATTATTCCTAACTAGCTAAAATGCTCTTTATGAGAGTAGATAAATTTTTAAATGCAGTAAATATCACAAAACGCCGTTCAATTTCACTTGATATGTGTAAAAACGGCGTAATTTGTATAAATGGAAATGTTGTTAAACCTAGTAAAGAAGTAAAAGTTGGCGATATTATAAGTCTAAATCTTTTAAACGAGCAAATTAGATTTAAGGTATTAGCTTTACCTACAACCAAAAATGTAGCTAAAGCAAAATCAAATGAATATGTGGAAAAACTAGATGATAATCAAGGCTAATTTAGATAATTTAGATTTAGTGGTAAATGAGTTTGGTGATAATGGGATTTATTTATTACAAGGCGATTTAGCTAGTGGTAAAACTACTTTAGTAAATAAAATAGCAAATAAAAAATTAAATCAAAAAGCAATTTCTCCAACTTTTAGTGTATTAAATACTTATAAAAACGATACTAATACGATTTATCATTATGATATTTATCAAAAAGGAACAAAAGCTTTTATAGAAAATGGTCTTTTTGAGAATTTGTTTAATGATGGTCTTCATTTAATTGAATGGGCTGATGATGATTTTATAAAAATATTAGAGCAATTTGCACTTGAATACAAGATTGTAAAAATTAGCACTAATAATGAAGGTAGGCTTTATGAGTTTAGTTAATTTAAAAGCGTGTGGTTTAAAAAAAAGTATAAAAAATATAGAAATTATAAAAAATGTAGATATTAGTATGGATAATTCTCAAATAGTAGGATTGTTTGGAAGTAATGGTGCAGGAAAAACTACTACATTTTATATGATTTGCGGACTTGTTAGCCCTAGTGCTGGGGATATTTTTTTAGATGATTTAAATATTACTAACGAGCCACTTCACAAACGCGCAATTCTAGGCATTGGTTATTTACCACAAGATTCAAGTGTTTTAAAAGATTTAAGTGTTTGGGAAAATATGCAAATAGCAGCAGAACTTAAAGGGCTTAAAAATATAGATGAATTAATAGAAGAAAAATTAAATCTTTTAAAGATTTATGATAGAAAAGACCGCCTTGCAAAAAGTCTTAGCGGTGGGGAGCGTCGTAGATTAGAAATAGCTAGAGCTTTAGTTTTAGAGCCTAAGTTTTTATTACTTGATGAGCCTTTTGCTGGGGTTGATCCAAAAAGTATTAATGATGTTCAAAGCATTATTAAGGATTTAAAAGATTTAAATATAGGCGTATTAAT
Organism: Campylobacter sp. RM9333; assembly: GCF_020137705.1. Lineage (NCBI taxonomy): Bacteria > Pseudomonadati > Campylobacterota > Epsilonproteobacteria > Campylobacterales > Campylobacteraceae > Campylobacter > Campylobacter sp. RM9333. The sequence goes on along the minus strand of NZ_JACGAY010000005.1, from coordinate 49,214 downwards.
TACTGACCATAATGTCCGTGAGACCCTTAGAATTTGTGATAAAGCTTATGTTTTAGATAGTGGCAGTATTTTAGCTAGTGGAAGTGCTAAAGAAATTGCAAATAATGAAATAGTAAAAAGCAAATATTTAGGTAAAAACTTTTCTTTATAATGTTAAAAGTCCGTCAGCAAGTAAGCCAAAAGCCGAAATTATCTCAAACCCTTAGAAGCTGGTTGCCACTGCTTCAAGCTAGTAGTGATGATTTAGAAGATGAAGTAAATAATCTAGCAAAAGATAATCCTTGCATAAAAATTAGCTCAAAAAAAGAAATAAATGATAAAAAATCTAACAAAAGTATAAGACAATTATATTCTAAAGGCGGTGGTTTGATTGAAGAATTAAATATCGCTAAAAAAAGCATATATGATGATTTAGAATTACAGCTTAATAAGACTTTATTTCCTACTCAAAAATCTCAAGAAATTGCAAGAATTATTATAAGTTGTCTTGATGAGAATGGATATTTTGTATATGATGAAAATATTTGTTTAGGATATTTATTAGAAGATATAGAAAAAGTTAGAAAAAGATTTTGCTACCTTGAGCCTTTAGGAGTTGGTGCGATTAATTATATTGAAGCTTTAGAGTTTTGCTTATTGAATGCGAATTTAGAAAATGAATTATTTTTATTATGCAAAAAACTCATAAATGATTTAGATAATTTATCAAAATATACTAAAAATCCTTTATATAAAGACGCAATAAGAATTATAAAAAGCTTTAATTTACCGCCTTTTATTGATGATTTAGAAGATAGCAAAGAGATTATCCCTGATATTTATATCTTAAATGAGAATGGAAAATTAGAAATAATTATCAATGATGATTATTATCCGCAGATTGAAATTCAAGACTATAAAGAGTTAAAAGAACAAGTAAAAAATGCTAAAAATTTAGTAGATGCTTTAGAGATGAGAAAGGCGACTTTAAAAAAACTTGCCTTAATGATAGTTGAATATCAATATGATTATTTTTTAGGTGGAGATATTAAGCCATTAAAAATGCAGGATTTAGCAACCGAACTTGATAGAAATACTAGCACAATTAGCCGCGCAATAGCTAATAAATACATTAGCTCAAATCGTGGGATAATAGCTATTAAAGACTTTTTTGCAGCAGAATTAAACGATGGCACAAGTAATAAAACCATCAAAGAATTTGTAAGCGAATTAATCAAAAATGAAAATCACTTAAAACCTTTAAGCGATCAATTAATTTTAGAAAAAATAGAAAAAGAATTTAATGTAAAAATAGTAAGAAGAACTATCACAAAATATAGAAAATTACTAGATATTCCAAGCTCAAGCGAGAGAAAAAAATTATATTCATTAAGGTAGAAAAATGACTTATTTAGAACTAAAAGAAAAATATAAAGATATAAGAATTATAGCGGTTAGTAAATACACAACAGATGAGAAAATAATGGCTTTACATAAATTAGGGCAAATTGAATTTGGCGAAAACAAAGTACAAGATTTAGCTAGAAAAAAAGCTGAATTATCAAGTGATATTAATTGGCATTTCATAGGAAATTTGCAAAAAAATAAAGCTAATTTACTTATAAAAACAAAGCCTATTATGTGGCAAAGTTGCATTAATTTAGACCTTGCAAAATATGTTGATGCTAGACTTGATTATGAGCTAGATACTTTGCTTGAGATAAATGTGGCTAACGAAGATAGCAAGGCTGGTATTAATCCAAGTAAAGCGATTGATGAGTATTTAGCGATTAAACAAAATTGTAAATTCATAAAGCCTGTAGGGGTTATGTGTATAGGTGCTATGAGCGATGATATTAAGCAAATTATTAAGAGTTTTGATTTGTGTTATAAGATTTATGATGAGCTTAAAAAAGATGGAGCTAAGATTTGCTCTATGGGTATGAGTAGTGATTATGAAATAGCTATTAAAAGTGGAGCAAATATGATACGCTTAGGCAGCGTGCTATTTAATTAATAAAATAAATTTTCATTTTATAAGATAAGTTTTTATAGTTGTAGTTATCTTAATTTTTATATAAAATATTATTAAATAATAAGAGCTATTTTAAGATATTATTTTTTAGTTTTATATAAAGTTTTGATTTTAAATTCCAAAATCTTTAATATCGTAAATATTGTTTATTGCAAATACAAAATAAAATATATAAAAGCTCTAAAATATCTTTATATTTAAAATATTGAAATTAACAATATAATACCAATTTGCCTTTTATTTTAAAGTATTATCTCCTATTTTAAATTCTTAAAATGTATTGAATTTAAAATAGGAATTGAGTTTATATTTTTAACTCCCATTCATAAGCGCTTTTGCAAATTAATTCAAGGTTGTCGTTACTATATTTCCAGTCTGTTAAAGAAGTTATTTTTTTATTAGATGCTACAAGTGAGCTAGGATCTCCTGTGCGTCTATCTGCCATTTCTACTTTAAAATCATTACCACTGATTTTTTTCATAATATCAATTACTTCTTTTACGCTAGTTCCTTTTGAGTACCCAACATTAAAGGCTTGACTTGTTTTTTGGTTTTTTAAATATTTTAATGCTTCAATATGTGCGATAGCCAAGTCATCAACGTGTATATAATCCCTTACGCAAGTTCCATCAGGGGTATTATAATCATTACCATATAAATACATTTTATCTCTTTTATTAGCAGCACATTCAGCAGCTATTTTTATAAGTAAGCTAGATTTACTAAATTGACCTAAAGGTGCAATTAGGCTTGCTCCTGCAACATTAAAGTATCTTAATGCTATGAAATTAAATTCTTTCTTAGCATTTGATAAATCATTTAATATATATTCGCCTATTAGTTTTGTTAAACCATAAGGATTTATAGGATTTTTTGGAGTATCTTCTGTGATTAATTCATTAGTTTTTGGTTCTCCATAAGTTGCAGCAGAACTTGAGAAAATAAAATTATTAATATCGTATTTTTCACAAATTTTTAATAAATTAATCATATTTGATACATTATTATCATGATATTTTAATGGATTTTGCGTGCTTTCAAATACGCTAGTATTAGCTGCAAAATGCACTACACAATCTATTTTATTATTGGTTACTATTTGTTCTAGTAGTTCTAAATTTCCAAAATTTCCTTCGTAGAATTTAAAATTATCAAATTTATTTAACACTTCTAAAGCCCTTGCATTTCCAGTGCTAATATTATCAATACCTATAACTTTATAATTATTCTTTAAAAAATGATAACTTGTAATTGAGCCAATATAACCTGCTGCACCTGTAATTAAAATCATTCTTCGTTCCTTTCTAAATATGTATTATTTCATCAAGCACGACTGTTGCGTATGAGCCTTTTTGTAGGCTAAATTCAAGGCTAAGTTGTGCTAATTCTTCATTATAGTTAATTTTTTCATCATTTGTGTAAGTCCATAAATATCTTCTTGAACCATTTTGAGTTTTTAATAAATCAAAATAATCCTTATATATGCTATTTTCAATTTCACCTAAAAAACCTTCATTTAATTTAGGCTTATTTCCTAGTATCAATCCAGAAGGGCTAATATCCCTTGCTAAAAATCTTTTTAAACCATCTTCTAAATTCTCATTAAATACCTTGCCGTAAGGATAATGCTCATATATTTCATTATCAAATAATTTAAAAAATTGTTCTTGTTTTTTTAGATTTTCAACTAAAGTTTTATCCTTATAAAGTGCTAATAATTCTTGTTTAGAAAAATCATTGCTAAATCTTGAAATTTCTATTCTTTTTGATAAATATGTGTTGAATAATTCGCTTTGAAATGCAGAAATTAAAAAGTTATTTAATTTATTATTTTTAAATTTTAATTCGTTTTTTAATATTTCTAAGCCTGTTTTTGCATTATCATTATCTTTGCCAAAACGCTGATAGCCATAATAATTAGGAAAGCCATTTTCTTTAATATTTGTAAAAATTTGCTCAATCTTTAAGGCGTCAATTTTATTAACTTTTTTTAATCTTATAAAAAATGAATTACCTTTTAAATGTCCGATTTTTAATTTATTATTGTGTAAAAAAGTATCAATAATTTTACATTTTTCATGAGAAAATTTAGCTAATTCTTTCTCGTATTTTTTAGGCATTGAAATGTATTGAAATGTAAGTCCTTGCTTGTCTTTAAGACCTGCGTAACCAAAATCTTTTGCTTTAATTCCTGTTGCTGCACTTAAATCTTTTAAAAGTTCATTTGTGCTTAAATCTTTCTTTTGTATATGTAAAATCAAATGCTCTCCAGAGCCACTAAATTCGTATAATGGTATTTCACGCACTACGAAATCGCTAGAATTTTTTGAAAAATAAACATTGATTTTTGAATGAGTGTTTGCTCTTAAATACATATTAAATCCTTTTAATAATTTATAACATTTTTTTGATATAAATTAGTAAAAAAGGAATTTTGTTATGAGAAGTTTTATTTTAAGAGTATTTAGATTTGATGCTAGTAGAGATTATGAGTTTTACTATAAGCCATATGAGATTAATTTAAAAGACATTAACGATAGTTCTACACTTTACGATGTTTTAGGGTTAGTAAAACAACAAGATAGATATTTTAATATGCCAGATTGTAATGAATTTGTAAGGATTGAAAATAAAGTTTTATCACTTAATACAAACATAAATGAACTTATTAAAAAATTTGGAAATGATTTTTGTGTAAGTGCAATTGATTTAAAAAGAGCAAAGCTTGATTTAATGTGTGATGATAGTGATTTTATAAAAGTTTTTGATTATTTTAAAAATATTTGCAATGCAGATGATTATAAAGATTATTTAACTTATAAATTTTTATATTATGCAAGTGATATTCGTGAATATAATGATGAATTTTTAGGTGATAGTGCGTTTGTGTTTGCAAATAAATTATTAGAAAAATATCCTAATAAAAGAAAAGATATTTTAGATATTGTTTTTGATAAGGAAAAAGGAATTGAGTATAGTGTAAGCTTAAAACCATTTTTATATAGTGATTATGAAAAATATGAAGAAATTAAAAATTCTTTAAAACATCAAAAGGAGATTAGATGATAACTTTAATAAATGATGATTTTAATTTTTCTAATTTATTAAAAGGTGATTATAGAAAAACCTATGTAAAAACACCTAGTTTTATGAGTGAATATAAAGCAGATGAATATAAAAAAGAATTTGATTCTTGTTTAGGAGAGATGAATTTAATCTGCGATACTAGTATTTTAGATTATGCAAAGAAAAATTATAAAAATGCTTCATGTGTTATTCAAGATTTACAAAATATAGAAATTAAAAACGATTTTAATGGTTTTAATGTAGCTGTTTATCGTGGTTTTACCATTGATTTATTTTTACATTTTTTAAAAAAGACTAAGGCAAAATTAATAAATTATGAAACTCAAGAATTTGAAAATGGTTTTAGATTTTTAGAATTTGATAAGCAAATAGCTTATAAAAAAGCAGCTAAGATAGTTTTAGATGCTTATGATAGCGGTGCTGATTTTTTAGTAGTTGGCGATAGTTTAAGCTTTAAAATGTTTGATACTTTAAGTGGCGAATTACAAAAAGTATCTAATAGAGATTTTAGTGATTTTTATATTTTACATATGGCTGAGTTTATAAGTTTAGCTAATGGTAATATTCCAGCTAGTCTTAAAGACCATAAATTAAAGGTTAGTTTGGTATGAAAATAGCCATTGCGTGCAAAGATATTTTATTAGAAAAGACTTTAATATTATTTTTACAAGATTATTTAGCAAATAAAAAAGATTGCGATTTTTTAATCACTGATGAAAAATTAATGCACGCAAAAAAACCACAATTTATAATAGGTTTTAATAATGCACATTTAAAATTGCCTTTTAGTAAAGAGCAATTAATTGATGCTTTATATGAGTTTTCAAGCACAATAAATCAAGATGATAATAAGGTTTTAAGTTTTGAAGAAAAACTTGATAAATTACTTAATAAATTTAAATATGATTTACTTCAATTAATGTATGAAAAATAATGTTTTAAGAGTTCAGAGCGGTTTTTTAAAAGGTAAAATTTTAGAAAATCCATCAAAAGATACTACAAGAGCTACAAAAAGTATAGTTAAGTCTTGTGTTTTTAATGTTTTAAGAGATGAATTAAGGGAATATGTTTTTATAGAAGCATTTGGCGGTAGTGCTAGTATGGCGATTGAAGCTATTAGTAATTATGCTAAAAAGGCGTTTGCTATTGAGATTGATAAATTAGCGTATAAAAGTGCTTTAAAAAATACAAAAGATTTAAATATAGAAGTTTTAAATGACGATACTTTTAAAGCTTTACCTAATATTATTGCTAAATTACAAAATGAAAAAACTATTCTTTATTTAGATCCGCCATTTGATATTAGAGATGGTTTTAGCGATGTATATTTGAAAATCAAGAATTTGTATGAGAATTTAGATTGTGATATTATCATTATAGAGCATTCTAGCAAGGTTGAATTTGCATCTTTAAAATATACCTTATTTAAGGTAAAAAAATTCGGCAACACAACTCTTAGTTTTTTTACTAGGTCTTAATTTATTTACTTTAGCTTAATAGAATATAGAGCATAATTTTTTTAGTAGGGATACGCAAGCCGAAAGGAAAATTATATATATTTTTATTAGGAGATTTTATGAAAAAGTTTTTATTAGTTTTACTTGCTTTTTCTAGTGTTGCTTTTGCTGCAGAAACTGAAATCGGTAGCGAGTTATTAAAAGCTTGTTCTGTTTTAGCTGCTGGTATTGGCTTAGGTGTTGCTGCACTTGGTGGTGCTATTGGTATGGGTCATGCTGCTGCTGCGACTATTGCAGGAACTGCTAGAAACCCTAGTTTAGGTGGTAAATTATCAACAACTATGTTTATTGCTATTGCGTTAATTGAAGCACAAGTAATTTATGCTCTAGTTATTGGATTAGTATTATTATACGCTAACCCATTTTTAGGATAATTTTAGGCTACTTTTGTAGCCTTTTTGCGTTTATGGTGGAATTGGTAGACACGCTATCTTGAGGGGGTAGTGCCAACAGGTGTGCGAGTTCAAGTCTCGCTAAACGCACCATGAAAAATAATATTACAAAAGGATTTTGAAGTGAAATTATTAGTAGTAGATGATAGCTCTACAATGAGAAGAATTATTAAAAATACTTTACAAAGATTAGGTCATGAGGATGTTTTAGAAGCTGAACATGGCGTGGAAGCTTGGGGATTGTTATGTGCAAATAGCGATATTGATGTTTTAATAACAGATTGGAATATGCCTGAAATGAATGGTCTTGAACTTGTTAAAAAAGTAAGAGCTGAAGCTAAATATGCAGATATGCCAATCATCATGGTAACTACTGAAGGTGGTAAAGCAGAAGTTATTACAGCATTAAAAGCTGGTGTTAATAACTATATAGTAAAACCTTTTACTCCACAAGTATTAAAAGAAAAATTAGAAGATGTTTTAGGATAATTATGCGTAATACTTATCAAGAATTAGTTATTAAAACAAATAATTTGGAGTTTATTAGTGATTTTGTATTTGCGTTTGATGTTGATGCAATTGAAGAAAAAAATGATGAATTAATTGTAAGAAGTGATAATAATCTTGATGATTTAGTTTTTGCGTTAGGCGAGTTAAAACAAAAACTTAATGATGCTAATTTAAATATTAATCTTACTTATGAACTTTGTGAAAAAGAGAATAAGGATTGGATTAATGAATATAAGAAAAATATAAAGCCAATTTTAATAGATAATATATATATACATACTACTTGGCAAGAGCCTAAAGCAGGCTATGTAAATCTAAAAATAGATCCAGCTTTAGCTTTTGGCTCAGGTCATCATGAAAGCACAAATTCTTGTGTAGAATTTTTGCAAAAATATTATAAAGGTTGCAAAACAGGTCTTGATGTAGGATGTGGTAGTGGAATTTTGTCTTTAGTTATGGCTAATTATGGTATTAGTGTTGATTCTTGTGATACTGATGAATTAGCAATTATGAGTACTAAAAATAATTTTGAGTTAAATAATCTTAAAATTAATAATATTTGGCAAGGTTCTTGTGATAAAGCCAAAAAGAAATATGATTTAGTAGTAGCAAATATAATTGCCGATGTGATATTAATTATTAAAAATGATTTGATAAAAAGTCTTAATGAGAACGGAGTTTTAATTCTTTCTGGTATTTTAAATACTTATTCTGAAAGGATTAAAAGTCAATTTTCTTCACTAACTTTAGTTGATGAGAAAATAAAAGGAGATTGGCTAACTTTAGTTTATAAGGTGAAAAATGAATAATAATGAAAATAAGAATTCTAATAAAAATCCAATAGTTATATTTTTAATTTTTTCACTATTGGTATTTGGTGGGTTTTCTTTATTTTTTGAAGAAGGTGGAATAGCTGATAATGGAAATAAAATAAGTTATTCTGACTTTAAGAAAAAAATAGAGACAGGTGAAATAACAAAAGTTCAAATAGGACAAACTCAAATAAAAGGTAGCGGGCTTAACTCTAGTTATACTGCAAACTTAGTAAGAGATTCAAATCTTACTACTTTACTTGATAGTAAAAATGTAAATTACACATCTTATTCTGAAAATAACTTTTTATCTAATTTATTATTTACTTGGATAATTCCAATTTTTATATTTTTTGCTATTTGGGGATTTATTACAAACAGAATGCAAAAGAAAATGGGTGGCGGAATTTTAGGAATTGGAAACTCAAAAAAATTAGTAAATTCTGAAAAACCAAAAGTAAAATTTGATGATGTAGCAGGTGTAGAAGAAGCAAAAGAAGAAGTAAAGGAAATAGTAGATTTTCTAAAATATCCAGAAAGATATATTAAATTAGGTGCTAAAATTCCAAAAGGTTTATTGTTAGTTGGACCTCCAGGCACAGGTAAAACTCTTTTAGCAAAAGCAGTTGCAGGTGAAGCCGATGTTCCATTTTTTAGTGTTTCGGGTTCAAGTTTTATAGAAATGTTTGTAGGTGTTGGCGCTAGTCGTGTTAGAGATTTATTTGAAAACGCTAAAAAAGAAGCTCCGGCAATTATTTTTATAGATGAAATTGATGCTATTGGTAAATCTCGTGCAGCAGGTTCACATATGGGCGGGCACGATGAAAGGGAACAAACTTTAAATCAGCTTTTAGCTGAAATGGATGGGTTTGGTTCAGAAAGCCCTGTAATTGTATTAGCAGCTACAAATAGACCTGAAGTGCTAGATGCAGCATTACTTAGACCGGGTCGTTTTGATAGACAAGTTTTAGTTGATAAGCCAGATTTTAAAGGAAGATGCGATATTTTAAGCGTTCATATGAAAGATGTAAAAATTGCTAAAGAAGTTAAAGTTGAAGATATTGCAAGACTTACGGCAGGACTTGCTGGAGCTGATTTGGCAAATATAATAAATGAAGCTGCATTACTTGCAGGAAGAAATAATAAAAAAGAAGTAGAGCAAGGCGATTTAACTGAAGCAGTTGAAAGAGCTATTGCAGGACTTGAGAAAAAATCAAGAAGAATAAGTGATAAAGAGAAAAAAATTGTAACATATCATGAGTGTGGACATGCTTTAATAGCAGAGACAACAAAAGGTGCTAAAAAAGTTACAAAAGTTTCTGTTATTCCTAGAGGTTTAGCAGCGCTTGGTTATACTTTAAATACTCCTGAAGAAAATAAATTCTTAATGCAAAGACACGAGTTGATTGCAGAAGTTGATGTTCTTTTAGGTGGTCGTGCAGCTGAGCATGTATTTATTAAAGAGATTTCAACAGGTGCTAGTAATGATTTAGAAAGAGCAACCGATATTATAAAAGCAATGGTTTCTATGTATGGTATGAGTGATATTGCTGGGCTTATGGTTTTAGAAAAACAAAGAAATCAATTCTTAGGTGGTGGTCAAACTATCAAGGATTATTCAGATGATATGGCTCATAAATTAGATGAATATGTTAAAAACTTACTTGATGAGAGATTTAAATCTGTTGTTGCTACTTTAGAACAATATAGTGGAGCAATTGAAACAATGGTTGAAAAACTTTATGAAAAAGAAGTAATAGAAGGTAGTGAAGTAAGAGAAATAATTAAAAATTATGAAATAGAAAATAATTTTGAAACTAGATTAAGTGAGATAGAAAAATGAATTTAATAGCAAATTGTGGAAAAAAGATAATATTAATTGCTTGGATAATATTTATATTATTTACTTTAATATTTTCTTTTTCTTGTTTGTTATTTTTAATTTTAGTATTACTACATTTATTTTATAAAAGGGTTGAGAGAGAAATAACTGATTATGATAATAATACTATAGTAAGTCCAATTGATGCAAAGGTAGTTGGAATATATGTTGATGAAGATAATAAAAATATAGTATTAACTTTAGAAAAAAATTATTTTAGCTTATTTTTAAATTCTTCAGAAATTAGAAGTGTGATAAAGTCTGAAGATATTTATAAAAAGCAATTTAATGGTTTAAAATATAATGATAATTTTTATTCAAATGCTACTGAAATAGTATTTAATAAAGATATTTCATTAATTTTAAAACCTGCTAGGTATTGTGTAAATTCTTTTTATGACATAAAAAAAGCTTTTAAAGGTCAAAGAATTGGATTTTTTTCAACAGGATTAGTTGATATAAAATTACCATATAATTGCACTTTATTAGTTGGAATGCACGATAAAATCTTAGCTAATGCAGATATTGCAAAGATTGGAGAATAAAATGGAAAAAAATTCTCATAAATTAGCTTATATTTTACCTAATTTATTTACAGCAGCATCTATATTTTTAGGCGTTTTAAGTATTTTAGCGTCTATTAAAGGCGATTATGATAAAGCTATGATTTTAATTATAGTAAGTTTGATTTGTGATGGCCTTGATGGTCGTGTGGCAAGACTTACAAATACAGCTTCAAAATTTGGAGTAGAATTTGATAGTTTAGCTGATATTATTGCTTTTGGAGTTGCACCTGCAGTACTATTTTATTTTAATTTAGGTCAAGAATATGGAAGACTTGGTTCTCTTGCTATGGCTGTTTTTATAATATTTGGTGCAATTCGCTTAGCTAGATTTAATGTTACAACAGGCACATATGATCCAAGAGTTTTTATAGGTCTTCCAATTCCAACGGCTGCAGTTGTTTTAGGTATTTGGGTTGTGTTTTATAAACACCATTTTGATAATAATTCATTTATAGAAATTTTTATTATATTTCTTACATTTTTATTATCATTTTTGATGGTGAGCAATGTAAGGTATCCAAGTTTTAAAAAGATAGAATTTCAAAAAGCAAATATTTTAAAAGCTTTAGTGATTTTAATTTTTATTTGTTCTCTTATATATTTACGCCCTTTAGAAATTTTTACCTTAATAATGAGTGCTTATGTTATTTATGGTTTATCAAGAGCGATTTATAATTTATATATAAAAAAGATTAAAAAAGTAGGATAAATATGTTGGATAATAGTAGCGTAGCAGTATTTATAGATGCAGAAAATATACCTGCTAAATATGCTAGAGAAATATTTGACTACGCTTCTAATTATGGAAATGTTATTATTAAAAGAATATATGCTGATTGGAGTAAAGAAAATATTCAAAATTGGCGTGAAAAAATATTTGATTATGGCATTATTGCAATGCAGCAATTTTCTACTTCATCGGGTAAAAACTCATCTGATATGTATCTTACAACCGAAGCTTTAAGCATATTTTATGAAAAACAAATAGATGTTTTTGTTATAGTTTCAGGTGATAGTGATTATACGAGTTTGGCTCAAAAATTAAGAGAAAACAAAAAATTAGTAATTGGAATAGGGACTAATAAATCTTTAAAATCATATGTAAATTCATTTAATGAGTTTTTTTATTTGGATAATGAAAAAGTTAAAAGTAATGATAAAGACAGATTAAAAGCAATTCCAAAAGAGCAATTAAAAGAATTAGAACAAATAATTGATAATTTAATTGATGAAAAAACTAGAGCAGAATATGCAGTAATAAATACATATATGCAGAAAAAATATTCTGATTTTCACGCTAAAAATTATGGTTTTAGTAGTTTTAGACAATTAATTGAGAATTTTATTTTAAAACATAAGGAATATCAAGAAAAAGTATCTGATGATAGATGTACTTATTATCTTGTGAAAAATTCTACACTCCTTCGCCCAAACAAGGGCGATATAGACTAAAAATTTATTAATAATACATATACTAACAATACATTAAATTAAAGGAAAGAAAAAAAATGAGTGAAAGAATTATAATATTTGATACAACTTTAAGAGATGGTGAGCAAAGTCCAGGTGCTTCAATGAATACAGAAGAAAAAATCCAAATAGCTTTAGCGCTTGAGCGTTTGGGTGTTGATGTTATGGAAGTAGGGTTTGCAGCATCTAGTCCAGGAGATTACGAAGCGATTAATAAAATTGCGCAAATTATTAAAAACTCAAGCGTTTGTTCTCTTGCAAGATGTGTAGAAAACGACATTATTCAAGCAGGTAAAGCGCTTGAGCCAGCAGCTAAAAAACGCATTCATACATTCATTGCAACAAGCCCAATTCATATGGAATACAAGCTTAAAAAAACTCCAGCAGAAGTTTTAGCAACTGCAGTTAAGAATGTAAAATTAGCTAAGAGTTTATGTGATGATGTTGAGTTTTCTTGTGAAGACGCTTTAAGAAGTGATGTAAATTTTTTAAAAGAAATGGCTGATGCAGTTTATGAAGCAGGTGCAAGGACATTTAATATCCCTGATACTGTTGGATATAGATTACCTGATGAGATTTATAAGGTATTTAAAGAAATTAGCGATTATACAAAAGGAAGACTTATAGTATCAGCACACAATCACAATGATTTAGGTTTAGCTACTGCAAACACACTTGCTGCTATTAAAGGTGGTGCTAGACAAATTGAAGTAACTCTAAACGGCTTAGGTGAGCGTGCAGGAAACGCTGCTTTAGAAGAAGTTGTGATGGCTTTAAAGGTTAGAGCTGATGAATTAGGCGAGTTTTATACCACAATTAATCATAAAGAAATTTATCCATCAAGTAGATTATTATCAAACATAATCGGTGTAAATCCACAACCAAATAAAGCAATAGTAGGTAAAAATGCCTTTTCTCACGAAAGTGGAATTCATCAAGATGGCGTGTTAAAACACCCTGAAACTTATGAGATTATGAAAGCTAGTGATATAGGCTTAGTTCAAGATAATTTAGTTTTAGGAAAACATAGTGGAAGAGCAGCGTTTAATGATAAATTAAAATCTCTTGGCTTTACATTAGATACTGATGAGTTAAATCGTGCATTTGCAGAGTTTAAAGATCTTTGCGATAAGAAAAAAGAAGTATTTGATGAGGATTTAATAGCAATAGTTGCTGCTGATAAGATTAAAATAGAAGAGAAATTTAAGCTAATAAACCTTCAAGTAAGCGATTGTTCATCAGCACTTGCGACTGCTGCTGTTACTATGGAGTGCGATGGAGAAATATTTAGCGAAGCAGCTATTGGAGATGGTGTAATTGATGCGGTATTTAAAGTAATTGATAGAGCTAGCAAGGTAAATGGTAGCTTGCTTGATTATAAGGTTGATGCGGTTAGTAAAGGTAAAGATGCTTTAGCTCAAGTTAGTGTAAAAGTTAGCTTCGAAGGTCAGCGTGCAATCATTGGTCACGGGCTTGACCTTGATACTATGAAAGCTAGTGCTAAGGCATATTTAGGTGCATTAAATAGCTATATTTCAATGAACAAATGATGAAAAAAGTTATAGAATTTGTAACGGAATTTAATAAGTTTGCTAAGGATAATTCCTTAGCACTTATAGAATTAGAACAAGCAAATTTCATAGCTAGTGCAAAAGACACTCTAAATCTTAGTAATATTGTAAAAAATATTATTTCTATTAAATTTTATAACCTTTATAAAGGAATAATTTTTTCTGATTTAGATTTATTTGTAGATAGAATACAAATATCACAATTTAGCCTAATTGATAAAAAACATATGTTGCTTTTATTAATAGCTAGTAGAAGTGAAAAATACGCTCAAACTCTAACCAGTAGTTTAAGAGAAGATGAAAGAAAATTTCTTAATACTTATCTTAAAAAAACTAAGGAATTTGTAAATTATGTATTGGATAAAAACAATAAAGACGAAATAGCTTTATTTTTATATGATTTAAATTCTTTTAGAAAATACTTAAAAAAAGATGAATTTTTAATGCCTACGAAAATTTCTAATGCTTTTAATTGGATTAAAAAAATTGATGATAAAAATATTTTAGATGAATTAGAAAATAGTAAAAAATCATTATTTTTATCAAGAAGAAAATATTATGATAAATTAAATATATATGAAGATGTTGTGAAAGATTATAAAAAATATGAAAAAAAATTAGATTTAATTATTAAAGAGTTTAAATCAAATTCTAATTTATAAATTAAGTAAAATTCAAATATACTAAAAGTTCTTTATTATTATGATTTTTTATACTAAAAGTATTGCCTAATGCTTCGTTTAAAGTCCCACTATTTAGATATTTAAAATTAAAATTATTTAGCTCATATTTAAGGTTTTGTGAGCTAAATTTAGCTCTTTTATCAAGGCAAAATAATGATATTTGCTGACCTTTATAAGAATTAGCAGTAAAATCAGTATTTTTTATAAAAAATTCCCCGTAATTTGTGATTAGTTTTAGATTTATTTTTTTATTAAAGCGATTTTTTAATTTAAAATATTGAAATAATAAAGCTATATTTGCTATAAAATGATCATCTCTTTTGCCCCCAGCACCAAGGATAAAAATATCACTAAAATCCATTGATAAAGCGTATTTATAGGCTTTTGTTAAGTCATTTGTGTTTTGATTTTTTACTTTAATTATTTTTGCTTTTGTTTTTAGATTTTGAAAACTATCTAAATCACCAATAATTACATTAGGCTCATAATTATTAGCCAAAAGCAAATTAGCAGCACCATCACAAGCTATTAAAAAATCAGCATTTTTTAGATAATTTAAGGTTATTTTATTGGTGCAAAACTCCCCATTAGCCATAATCACGCAAGTCATTTTAAATCCTTTTTCCAAGAAAATAAGTAAATAATACCTAAGATAAAAAATAAAATCATAAGCATTAATACAGCTAAATTAGAACTATCTTCAATGTAAAGAATAGTCCAAATATAAATAGAAGCAATGTTTGAAATACTTATATAAATATAATGATTTATTATTTTTTTTAGACTTAAAATAGTTGCTATAAGCCCACTTGAGAATATAAAGCTTTCAAGATAAATAAATCTTGATTCTAAATTCTGTAAATAAAAAGAATAAAAATAAGCAATAATAAAAATTGCTATATAAATTAATATAAAATTTTTCAAGTTTAAAGTCTTAATTAAAGTATTTTTATTCCAATAAAAATAGCCATAAATCATCATAGGAAAATAGCATAATAAATACAAAAATACTTCTCCAAAAAGTCTATTCATATAAGCAATATAAGCATAAATTAAAGCATTAAATACACCTACAATAAAGCATAATTTATTTTTTACTCCCATTAATAATACATATAAAATTCCAGTAAAAAGGGCAAAAAAGTTTAAAACATTTGAATTAGTAAAATAAGCAAAAGCTAAACTAAAAATAAGCGAAGTTAAAAATAATCTCATAATATCTCCTTAATCAGCATTACCTGTCCAAGTTCAATGGGTTTAATCTCAGCTAAAAGCACCCCAAAAAAATCTTATTATAATTATAAAAATTAATAATCTTATTAATCAATTTGTTTTATAATCACAGCTTTTAATTTACACCAATTTGGAGGTCAAAATGGCTTTGGATTCGGCAAGAAAAGCTGAAATTATCAGCAAATATGCAAGATTTGGTGGCGACACAGGTTCGTCTGAAGTTCAAATTGCTTTACTTACAGAAAGAATTGCAATATTAACAGAACACTTAAAAGTATTTAAAAAAGATTTTTCATCAAGACTAGGACTACTTAAATTAGTTGGTCAAAGAAAAAGACTTTTAAAATATTTAAAAGCTACAAAATACGATGTTTATGTTAAATTAATTAACGAATTAAACATTAGAGATAAATAATTCTTAGCCCCTTTTTGGGGCAAAATACTATGATTTTATACGATAATTTAGAAGAAATTACCTACCTTGAAAAACTAGCAAATTATCTAAGCTCTAAAGATATTGAGCTTGTTTTAACTAACAATGATGAAATGCAAGAAATCAATAAAAATACAAGAAATATTGATAAAACTACTGATGTTTTAAGTTTTCCACACGATAATTCTTTTTTAGATACTAATTTTTTAGGCTCATTAGTTATTAATACCGAACTAGCAAAAACTAAAGCTTGTGAATTAGGTCATAGTTTAGAAGATGAAATATCTTTATTATTTATTCATGGAATGTTACATTTATTAGGGTATGACCACGAAATAGATAATGGCGAAATGAGAGCAAAAGAGATTGAGCTAATAAAAGAATTTAATTTACCAACAAGCCTTATAGTAAGAACTTTAGATTAAATCTTTTTATGTAGAATGATAACTATTTTATTTTTTAAAAGGATATTCTATGGAACAAAATGCTTTAGTTCAATTTTTACCATTAATCGTATTATTTGCGATTTTTTATTTTTTAATTATTCGCCCACAACAAAAACAAGCAAAAGCACATAAAGAAATGCTAAATTCACTTACTAAAGGTGATAAAATAGTTACTAATGGTGGTTTAATTGTTGAAGTTGTAAAAGCTGAAGATGATTATTTAAAAATTAGATTAAATGATGATGTTGTTGCTAAATTAGATAAAAATTTTGTAGCTAGAAAAGTAGAAAACACAAATAATTCGGAAGCAACAAAATAATGCGTAATCAAAAAACAAAAAGTATCACATATCGTTTTTATGTTTTAGTTTTTGTTACACTTTTTGGCATATTTTTAAGTGTGCCAAGCTTTTTTTCTATAAATGGTCCTAAGATTAATTTAGGGCTTGATTTACAAGGCGGACTTCATATGCTTTTAGGTGTAGAAACCAATGAAGCTATAAAGTCTAAAGTAAAATCAATCGCTTCAAGTATTAATTATTCTTTTAATAAAGAAAATATTTTAACTGATGGATTTAAAAGTAATGATGGTGTAATACATTTTGAACTACTAGATAAAGATGATACTGCTAAAGTAGATAAAATAATTAAAGAACTAAAAGGCTTAAAAGTTAGTGTTAATAATTCTTTTTATGAGATTACTTTAACACCTGAAGAAGAAGTTCAAACTGCTAAATTTGCAATAGATCAAGCTGTAGAAACTATTAGAAATAGACTTGATTTATTTGGGCTTTCAGAGCCAACTGTTGCTAAACAAGGTGAAGATAAAATCTTGGTTGAAATTCCAGGCGTAAAAACTGCTGAAGATGAGCAAAGAGCTAAAGATTTAATAGCTAAAGCTGCACATTTACAACTAATGGAAGTAGATAGAGCTAAGGCTGATCAAGGCAATATGTTAAGTCCTGAAGAAGCAGCAAGTTATGGAGATATTATTTTACCTGATGTAAAAGATAAAAATATTAAATATGTTTTAAAAGAATTACCTATTTTAGATGGCTCTATGTTAATTGATGCTAGAGTAGGATTTTCTGATAAAACTGCTCAACCTGTTATTAATTTTACACTTAATTCAGAAGGTGCAAAAATATTTGGAGATTTCACAGGTAAAAAAGTAGGTCATCAATTAGCAATAGTTTTAGATGGTAAGGTATATTCAGCTCCTAGAATTAATGAAAGAATAGGTGGTGGCAGCGGACAAATTAGTGGGAATTTCAGTGTTGAAGAAGCACACGATTTAGCTATCGCACTAAGAAGTGGGGCTTTATTAGCACCTGTTAAATTACTTGAAAAAAGAAGTGTAGGACCAAGTTTAGGTGCTGATAGTATCGAGCAAAGTTTAGTTGCACTTTTAGGTGTATTTTTGATGATTGTTGTTTTTATGGGAGTTTATTACGGAATTAGTGGTTTGTTTGCAAATATTGCTCTAATTTCTAATATATTCTTATTAGTAGCAGTAATGGCACTTTTTGGAGCAACGCTTACTCTTCCTGGTATGGCTGGGATTGTTCTAACTGTCGGTATGGCTGTAGATGCGAATGTTATTATTAATGAGCGTATTAGAGAGCTTATAAGAGATGGCGTTAATTTAAGAGATGCTATAAATAATGGTTATCATAACGCAATGAGTGCGATTTTGGATAGTAACCTAACTACTTTAATTACAAGTGCTGCATTATATGCTTATGGAACTGGTGCTATTAAAGGATTTGCTGTTACTATGAGTATAGGAATAATTGCGTCTATGATAACAGCAATTATAGGAACTCATGCTTTATTTGATTTGTTTGCTAATAGAATTGAAAAAAGTGGCAATACAAGACTTTGGTTTGGTTATAGGAGAGTGTGATGCAAGTATTTTCTAGTAAAAAAATATATGATTTTATGAGGCTTAGATTTGCATCTATTGGCTTATCTTTTGTTTTAGTTATTGGCTCTATTATTTTATTATTTACACAAGGTCTAAATTACGGAATTGATTTTAGTGGTGGGACTTTAGTTCAGATAAAATATACTAATAAAAATGCTCCTTTAGATGATATTCGTAATATCTTAAATCAAAATGAAGCTTTAAAAGGTGCTAGCGTTACGGAATTTGGAAGTAGTGATGAAGTAGTAATTAGATTTTCAAGTTCAAGTGATAGTCTAGGTAAAGATGTAGGAGATACTATTGTAAAAATGTTATCTTCAACAGGTGATATTGAGCTAAGAAGAGTTGATATTGTTGGACCAAAAGTTGGTGGAGAATTAAGACAAAAAGGTTTAATGGCTATTTTAGTATCTTTTGCACTTATTTTAGTGTATATAGCTATTAGGTTTGAATGGCGTTTTGCTATGGCTGCAATTATTAGTGAAATTCACGATATTGTAATAGTTATTGGAGCGATTTCTCTTTTTCAAATTGATGTTAATCTTGATACTTTAGCAGCTATTTTAACCGTTTTAGGCTATTCGCTAAATGATACAATTATTATTTTTGATAGAATTCGTGAAAGTATAAAAGAGAGTAAAAGCACTAATTTAGGCAGCATTATTAACGAAAGCGTATCAGCAACCTTATCAAGGACAACTCTTACATCAGGAACAACACTCTTTACGGTTTTAATTTTGTTTTTTTATGGTGGAGATATGATACACGGCTTTTCTCTTGCTTTAATAGTTGGGGTTATTGCAGGAACTTTAAGTTCAATTTTTGTAGCAAGCCCACTTTTAATGTGGTTTAATTTTAGCGTTAGTAATTATAGAACTAAAGAACTTGATAAAATCAAGAAAAAAGAAGAAAAAGAACGCCTAAGAGCAATGTATGAAAAAGGACAATTATAATGGATTTTGGAAGAGTAATTCATATATTCTTTACATTGATGAGCTTAACTACAACGGCTGGCTTTTTATATTATCAAAGCCCTGTGGCATTATTTATAGCAGCTAGCATTAATTTGGTTTCAACACTTTTAAAAATTGGTGTTAGAAATATTTTAAGCACAGAGATTTTTGCAAGTTCACTTGTAACTGATGTGCATTTAATAATAGCTTTTGTT
This sequence comes from Campylobacter sp. RM9333, assembly GCF_020137705.1. NCBI lineage: Bacteria > Pseudomonadati > Campylobacterota > Epsilonproteobacteria > Campylobacterales > Campylobacteraceae > Campylobacter > Campylobacter sp. RM9333. The sequence continues at coordinate 29,504 of NZ_JACGAY010000005.1, read as the reverse complement.
TTAACTCAAATTTATGGAACTAGTATGAGTGATTTGGTATATAGTATGACAATAGGTGCTGTAATATCAAATATATTTACACTTATTTTAGTATTGATTGAAGCTATTAAAAATAAAGATGAATTTTAAGGACTAATTTATGTATAACGCAAAAGAAGTTGAGAAAAAATGGCAAGAAATTTGGGATAAAGAGAATTATTACGAACCTAGTAATGATTTTAGTAAAGAAAAAAAATATATATTATCAATGTTTCCATACCCAAGTGGTAAAATTCATATGGGACATGTAAGAAACTATGCAATAGGTGATGCTTTAGCAAGACGCTTTAGAACTATGGGCTATAATGTTTTACACCCACTAGGGTTTGATAGTTTTGGTATGCCTGCTGAAAATGCTGCTATAAAATATGGGCTTCATCCTAAAAAATGGACTTATGAAAATATTGATTATATGAAAAAAGAGCTTTATTCTTTAGGTTTTTCGTTTTCTAAGACAAGATTGCTTGCTACAAGTGATGAGATTTATACTAAATTTGAGCAAGAAATTTTTGCAAAAATGTATGAAGCAGGTCTAATTTATACAAAAAAAGCTAATGTAAATTGGTGTGATAATGATAAAACCGTTTTAGCAAACGAACAAGTTGAAGATGGCAAATGCTGGAGATGTGGTCATGAAGTAGAGCAAAAATCTATGAATGGCTATTATGTAAGAATTACAAAATATGCTGAAGAATTATTAAAAGATTTAAAATATTTAGAAGATAAATGGCCAAATCAAGTTTTAACAATGCAAGAAAATTGGATAGGCAAAAGCGATGGATTGGAATTTGAATTAGATGTATCAAGTTCTAATAAAGATTTAGATGGATTAAAATTCAGCGTATTTACAACCCGTGCTGATACGATTTTCGGACTTTCTTATTTTGCTTTAGCACCTGAACATGAAATTACTAAAAAAGTTTTAGAAACTAATTTAATAAGTGAAAATGATAAAGACAAAATTAAAGCTATGCAAAATATGAGTGCTAAAAATAGAGCTCAAAGTGAAAAAGAAGGCGTATTTTTAGGTATTTATGCAATTCATCCAATAACTAAAGAAAAATTACCTGTATGGGTAGCAAATTTCGTTTTAGCTGATTATGGTAGTGGTGCTGTTATGGCAGTTCCAGCTCACGATGAAAGAGATTTTGAGTTTGCTAAAAAATATAATTTAAATATAAAATATGTAATAAATGGCGAAAATAAAAAAGATAATGAGCCTTTTACTGAATATGGAATTTTATTTGATAGTGCAGAATTTAGTGGCTTAGATAGTGCTAGTGCTAGAATTGCAATTGCTAAAGAATTTGAAAATAGAAAAATCGGTAAAAGTATAATCAATTATAAATTAAGAGATTGGGGTATATCTCGTCAAAGATACTGGGGAGCTCCTATTCCGATTGTTAAATGCGATACTTGTGGAAGCGTAGTTGAGAATAATTTACCAGTGGCTTTACCTGAAGATGTAGTAATTGATGGAGAAGGAAATCCACTTGAAAAACACCCTACATTTAAACAATGTAAATGCCCTAAATGTGGAAAAGACGCAATTAGAGAGAGCGATACAATGGATACATTTTTCCAAAGCTCTTGGTATTTTGCAAGATTTGCAAGTAATCCTAGCAATTGGAATACAAAAGCAATTGATGATGAAGCAAAATATTGGATGAATGTAGATCAATATATTGGCGGTATTGAACACGCGATTTTACACTTATTATATGCTAGATTTTTCCAAAAAGCTTTAAGGGATTTAGGATATTTAAATGTAGATGAGCCGTTTGAACGCTTACTTACTCAAGGTATGGTTTTAAAAGATGGTGCTAAGATGAGTAAAAGCAAGGGAAATACGGTTGATCCTGATGATATTATTAAAAATTACGGAGCTGATACTGCAAGACTTTTCATACTTTTTGCTGCACCACCTCAAAAAGAATTAGAATGGAATGATAGTGCGGTTGAAGGTGCTTATAGATTTTTAAATAGACTTTATGATAAGGCTTTAGGGATTAATGTAGTTGATTTTAGTAATATAAATCACGCAAATCTTAGTAAAGATGATAAATTAGCAAGACTTAAAGTATATGAAGCTTTAAAAAAGGCTGATGATGTATTTAATAAAACTTACGCATTTAATACATTAATAGCTGCTTGTATGGAAGGCTTAAATGCTTTAAATAACGCAAGTAGTGATGAAGTTTTAAGTGAAGGTTTTGCAATAATTTTAAGCATACTTGACCCAATTATTCCACATTTAGCAAGTGAGTTAAGTGAGAAATTATTTAATAGAACAAATATTAAAACTTATGAATTAAAAGAAGAAGTATTTGTAAGCGATACAATAAAACTTGGAATTAGTATTAATGGTAAAAATAGAGCAGAGATTGAAGTTGATGCAAATGCTAATCAAGATGAAATTATCAAAATAGCAAAAGATAAAGCAGCTAAATGGCTAGAAGATAAGATTATCGTAAAAGAAATTTATATTCCTAATAAATTAGTAAATATTGTAATTAAATGAAAAAAATACTTTTAAGTTTTACATTATTTTTTTGTGCTTGTGGCTATGCACCTTTGAATGTAGCCACTAGCAAAATGTTAGGCGAAAGTGTCAATGTAATTACTATTATAAATAAGGCTGAACCTAAAGATAGTATTACTTTAAATGATAATTTTACGAATTATGTAGAACATTATATGCATAAAAGTGTTAGTAAAACTGCAGATAGCAAGATTATTTTAAGAATTCTTAGTAGTGAATTTATACCTTTATATTATGATGAATTTGGATACGCTAAGAGTTATAAAGCTATTATTAGATTAGAATTTAATGTAACTTTTCAAGATGAAACAACTAAAAAAATTATAACTTCAGGCGAGCATATTTTTAATACAAATACAATTAGTGTTTTAAGTGATGAGCAAAAAAGTAGAGCTATTAATTTAGCTAGCCAAAAGGCGTTTAACGAATTTGCTTTAAGAATTATTATGTAGTTAATAATTAATTTTGTTTTGTTAGTATTAAGAAAAAATTTTAAAGAGAAAAAATGTCTATTAATATTAATGTGATTGCTAAAGAAACAATTGTAGAACTTACCAAAAGGAACTTATTATTAACTCCTGAAAATTATTCAGAAGTTTTTGATGAGATTGCTAAAAAGTATGGAAGAACAACTCAAAATATTGATAAAATTCAAGGGTATATTTCTAAATTAAATCCCACATTAGCTCAAGATGTAAAAGGAAGAAATGTAAAAAGCTTAGAAGAATTAGTAGTATTTTTAATCTCTAAAGCTAATGGTATAAAAGAAGATAATAGTGATAAAAAGCTCATAATAAACTATAATATAATTTGTAAAAAATTATTAAAAATATTATCAAATTTACCAAATAAATCAACTAAAACTCTTAGCGAAGAAGCTTTAAATAAATTAAATAATTCAAGTCTAAAAACATTAGAAGAATTAAAAAAAGATTGGATTAGGGTAGATGATGATTTATTAGAACTTAATAATAAAATTCAACATTTAGGATTAAACTCAAGAGATGATTTTTTAGAAATTTTAGATGAATTATCTTTAAAAATTGAAAGAAATAATTCTAATGCAGTGTGTGAAAATTTAGCTCCATCTGTGGCTTATTCTTTAACTCCATCAATTGCTAATTATGTAAATGATGAAATCAATCAGTTTTGTGAGAGTATAAATGCAGAACCGCAAATATTAGGCGTAAAGCAAATTACAGAGCAATTTAGAAATCTAGTCAAAAAAAGAATAGATATTGATAGGGCAGAAATTTCAAGTTCAAATAAAGTTTTAAATGATGTTTTAGAGCAAATTAGCGATAAGATTGTAAGTATTCTTAGCATGGCTACAAATTCTCAACAAAAAGTTCAAGAAATTAAAAAAGAAATTGAAAGTATTAAAGCTGAAGATGAAGCTATGCAGACTATTAAAGCAAGATTGATAGCTATAGTTGCTATGTTTGAAAAAGAAATAATAGATTTAAAAGAAAAAACAAAATTAGATGCCGATACTTTAGGTGATCTTAAAATTAAAGTTCAAGGACTAGAGCAAGAAATTAACAAACTAAGAGAAGAAACTCAAGTAGATTTTCTAACTCAACTTGCAAATAAGCGTCAATTAGAAGAACAATTAAAATTAGCCGAAGAATCTTATGAAAGATATAATATAAATTATTCAATAGCATTTTTTGATATTGACCATTTTAAGTTTATAAATGATACCTATGGACACGCAGCAGGAGATACTATACTCGCTAATTTAGGAAATATTATTTTAAATAACATTAGAAAATTAGATTGTGCGGGAAGATATGGTGGGGAAGAATTTATGGTAATTCTTCCACATTCATCAATTGATGATGCAGTAAAATTTGCTGAAAAAATTAGAGTTTTAGTATCAGAGCAAAAGTTTTTATGTAAAGGTAAGACTATTAGTATAAAAGTAAGCGGTGGTGTAAGTGATAGAAGAAGCTATGAGACCCAAGAGCAATTTATTGAAGCTGTTGATAAATTATTATACGCAGCAAAAAATGCAGGTAGAAATAATATAAAAAGTGCAAGTAGAAAATAAACTTTCAAATTATTTAGATAATTTAGCGGAATTTTACGAGAAATTTGACCTTTTTAAGGCTCATAGATTTAAGCATTTGCTAAATTATGATTTTGATACAAAAGTAGTGCAAATTTTAGGCACTAATGGTAAAGGTAGCACGGGAAGATACCTTGCTTTAATGCTTAGTGATAGCGGGTATAAAGTAGGGCATTTTATAAGTCCACATATATTTTCTTACAAAGAAAGATTTAGTATATTTCAAAATCAAGTTATGCAAGATATTGATTTAGACATAGCTCATAATATTTTGCAAGATAAATTAAAAAAGCTTAATTTAAAAGAAAATCTTAGTTATTTTGAATATTTATGCTTTTTATCACCTATTGTTTTTAGTGAGTGTGATTATGTTATTTTTGAAGCTGGACTTGGTGGAGAATACGATGCTACAAGTATTTTTAAAAGAGATTTATGTGTATTTACTCCGATTAGTATTGACCATGCTGATATTTTAGGTTCTAATTTAGATGATATTTTTAGAACCAAAATTAAAGCAATGTGTGGTGTTAATATTTTTGCTAATAAAAATGAGATGATATTAAAAGCGGCCATTCAAAAAGGAGTTAAGGCTAGTTTTTTGAGTGCTGATTATTCAAAATTATGCCTTGATGAAAATGAGTTTTTAAAACATAATTTTAGCTTAGCTCAACTTGCATATTTTGAGCTAGAAAAACATTTTTATATAGGCAGAGCAATTAAATTAGATTTAAGAGCAAGATGTGAAAAACTAGCAAGTAATTTAATAATAGATGTAGGGCATAACGCTGCAGCTGCAAAGAATTTAAATCAAGAAATTAAAAAACAATTCTCAACTAAAGTTAGTTTAATTGCTAATTTTTTTGCTAATAAAGATGTAAAAGATATTTTAAATATTTTAAAGCCAAGTATTAATGAAGTTTTGGTTTTTAACTATGAAAGCGAGCATAGAGCCTTAGCAAATGTTAAAGAGATTTGCAAAGAATTAGACATTAAATGTAGTGATTTTCGTGATTTTGATGCAGATAAAAATTATGCAGTTTTTGGCTCTTTTATGCTAGTAGAAAGGTTTTTGAGATTTTATGCAAGCAAATCTTTATGAGTATTTAATAAATAATAAAAATTATGCAAAAATTATTATATGTGAAGACTTAAACGAAGCAAAATCTTTATCAAATGTAGCTTTATATTTAGGGATAAATAGTTTTATTTTACCTGATTTTAGAGCAGAGATTAATGACGATTTACGCTCGTTTTCTATGGAATTATTTGATATTTCAAAAGTTTTAAGTGATTATTACGATTATCAAGATAAAAAGATTTTAATAATCCCTATTAATACTATTAAAAAACCACTTCCAAGTAAAGATGATTTAAAGTGTTTAAAGATTGAATTTGGCGATAGGATTAATTTAAATTCTTTAGCAAAAGAGCTTTTAAGGTTAAATTATAATTTAGTTGATATGGTTCAAAGTCCAGGAGAATTTAGTATAGGTCATGAAAAAATTGATATTTTTTCATTGAAATATGAAAATCCAATTAGAATAGTTTTATTTGATGATGAAGTAGAAAGTATTAAATATTTTGATGCAAGTTCTGGACTTAGCTATAAAGAAGAGTGTGAATATTGCGATATTTTGCCGTTAATTTCATATGTAAGCGAAGAAAAATACGAAGAAATCAAAGAAAGTATTTTAAATAATGATGATTTAAATGAATACGAAAGCGTATTTTATTGGCATTTAAAACTTAGTAATTATTTAGAGTTTTCTTATGTTTGCACGAAAGAATTTGAATTAGGAAATATAATTTCTAAAGCTAAAAAATATAGCGATATGGTGTTTAATCCTAGCAATGATTTTTTCAAATTAAACTCAAATAAAAAGATAAAATTACTAGCTAGTAATGAGAATAAATTCTTAGATTATAAATTAGGTGAAAATGTAGAAAAAATCATCTCAAATGCAGTTTTAAATATTCAAAGCGATGATGAATTAATATTAAGTCTTAATAAATATTATAAAAAAGAGAAAAAATATAAATCAAGCATAGTTTTAGATGAGCTTATAAAAAATGATTATGTAGTTCATGAGCGATACGGCGTAGGTAGATTTTTAGGATTAGAATTAATAGAAAATGAAGGAAAAAAGCAAGAATTTATTGTGATTGAATATCAAAATGAAAATAAATTGCTACTTCCAACTAGCTCACTTTATTTGCTTGATAAATACATTTCAAGCTCAATTCCTGAACTTGATAAATTAGGCAAAAATACTTTTGTAAAACTCAAAGAAAAACTTAAAACTAAATTATTAGCAATTGCAGGTGCTATTACTGAATTAGCAGCAAAAAGGCAGTTAATTGTAACAAAGGCTATTAAAAAACCACTTGATTATGAGATATTTAAGGCTAAAGCAGGATTTGTTTTAACAAGTGATCAAGAAAAAGCAGTTAATGATATTTTTGAAGAGATAAGCAAATGCACTCCTATGGATAGATTACTTAGTGCTGATGTTGGTTTTGGTAAAACCGAAGTCGCAATGCACGCAATTTTTGCTTGTGTTAAAAATGGTTTAAATGCCTTATTTTTTGTCCCGACTACACTTTTATGCTCTCAACATTATAAAACACTTAAAAATCGTTTAGAGCCTTTTGGAATTCAAGTTTTTAGACTTGATAGATTTTCTAATACTAAAAAAGCTATTATGAATACAAAAGAGCCAAAGGTTATTATAGGAACTCACGCTTTACTTAGCTTAGCAATTGATGATGTTGGGCTAATCGTAATTGATGAAGAGCATAAATTTGGCGTAAAGCAAAAAGAAAAATTAAAAGATATAAGTATAAAAGCTCATCAATTAAGTATGAGTGCTACTCCAATCCCAAGAACGCTTAATCAAGCTTTAAGCACACTTAAGACTTATTCTCAAATTCTAACTCCGCCTAATGATAGATTAGATGTAAGAACTTTTGTAAAAACTTATGATGACGCTTTAATTAAAGAAATCATAGCAAGAGAGCTTAGGCGTGGTGGGCAAGTATTTTACATACATAATCACATAGCTTCAATTGAACATAAAAAACGCTATTTAGAAGAGCTTTATCCAAAGCTTAGAATTTTAGTTTTACATTCAAAAATACCAGCAAATGAAGCTGAAGAAAAACTATTTGAATACGAAGAGAAAAAGTATGATTTATTATTATGCACGAGCATTGTTGAAAGTGGAATTGATTTAGCAAATGCAAACACCATAATAGTAGAAAAATCAAATCATTTTGGCATAGCTGATTTGCACCAACTTCGTGGTAGAGTAGGTCGTAGCAAAATACAAGGATTTTGTTATTTTCTAGTTGATAACGAAGAAAGCGTTAGTGAAGATTCTAAGAAAAGATTATTAAGCTTAGCTAGTAACTCGTATTTAGGCAGTGGTAGCACTCTAGCTCAAATGGATTTAGAAATAAGGGGCGGTGGTAATTTATTAGGTGCTGAACAAAGCGGTCATATAGAACAACTTGGCTATGCACTTTATATTAAAATGCTAGAAGCTGAAATTAATAGACTAAGTAAAGGAAATATCACAAAAGAGATTAAATACGAGCAAAAATTATTAGTAAATGCTTATATAAGTGATTATTTAGTGCCTAATGATAAGCTAAGATTAAGCCTTTATAGAAAAATAAATGAGTGTGATAATTTAGCTAGTTTATCTACTATGCAAGATTCTTTTAATGATAGATTTGGCAAATGTGATAGCTATACAAGAAATTATTTTTCACTTATGGCAATTAAAATTTTATGTATTAAGCACGGATTTTGTGAAGTTAGTAATTATGAGCAAAATATAAAACTTTTAAAAGATAATGGTGAAAGAATTATTTTAAAAGCATCAAGTAAAAGCGATGATGATATAATAGATACTTTATTAAAATATTTAAATTCTTTATAAGAATTTAAATATTAATTCGGATTAATTAATTTGCTCAAGCATACTTAAAACTTCTTCAAAAGCAAAAGCTTCATCATTTCCTTGTCTTAAAAAATCATTCATATAATCTTTTTTACTCATTGCAAAATCAAGCTCTTTATCGCTACCTTTTACATAAGCACCAATTCTAATTAGAGTTTCGTTTTCTTTTAAAACTGAATTAAGCCTTTTAAACTTAGCAGCATTTTTTTTATGTTCAGGCGTTACCACATCTCCCATAACCCTACTTGCTGAATTTTGAATATTAATCGGAGGATATATTCCAAAATCAGTCAGGCTTCTATCTAATACGATATGCCCATCAAGAATTGACCTACTTTGATCAGCAATAGGATCGCTCATATCATCTCCATCAACTAGCACGGTAAAAAATGCTGTAATAGTTCCTTTACCTTCTTCTTTACCAGCTCGCTCCATTAATTGCGGCAATAGATTAAATACACTTGGTGGATAGCCTTTAGCAGTAGGCGGCTCTCCAAGAGCAAGACCGATTTCGCGTTGAGCCATAGCAAAACGAGTAACGCTATCCATTATAAATAATACATCCATTCCTTGCTCTTTAAAAAATTCAGCCACACTCATAGCACAAAATGCCCCATATTTACGCATTAATGCACTATCATCGCTAGTCGCAACTATCATAACGGTATCATCCATTTTACCACCTAAATTCTTATGTATAAACTCAGGAATTTCTCTACCACGCTCACCTATTAAAGCAACTACTTTAACGGCTGCAGGGGCATTTTTAACTATCATTCCCATAAGAGTTGATTTACCAACCCCAGAACCAGCAAAAATACCTAATTTTTGTCCTACTCCACAAGTTAAAAGCCCATCAATACTTTTAATACCAACAGGAAAAGGCTCACTTATAAGCCCACGCTTAAGTGCATCTATTGGTGCTCTTAAAATAGGCATCATTTTACTTGGTGTGATTTTTTCTTTTCCATCTTTTGGACGCATAAATGGATCAACCACACGCCCAAGTAATTCCATAGAGCAAGGAATTTTCATTCCTGCTTCTTCTAAAAATGCTTTATCTCCGATTTTAAAGCCTTCTACAAAATCAAAAGGGCTTAAAAATGAAATATGCTCTTCAATCTTAACAACCATTGCATAAGCGGTTTTTTCTTCATTTTCAAGTCTTATAACATCGCCTACGCTAGTGATTAATCCTTTAATCTCTATACTAATTGCAGAGATTTTGTATATAAAGCCAAAATTTTGTGAAATTGGTATTTTTGATATTTTATTTTTAAGTTTTTCTAAGTTCATTTTATTAGTGAATAAAATTCTTTCCTAGTTCTTTCATCGCTTAAAAATATGCCTTTAAGAGAACTTGTTATTGTTTTAGAATTTACTTTTTGAATTCCACGCATTTGCATACATAAATGCTCAGCTTCAATAGTTACAGCAACACCTTTTGGCTTTAATATTTCATATAAAGCTAGGCTAATTTGTTCGCATAATTGTTCTTGGATTTGCAATCTTCTTGAATAAACTTCAACAAGTCTAGGTAATTTTGAAAGCCCAACTACTTTTCCATTAGGTATATAAGCAATATGAACTTTTCCAAAAAATGGTAATAAATGGTGTTCGCATAAGCTATAAAAATCAATGTCTTTTACTAAAACCATTTCATTGTTATCAGTGTTAAAAATAGCTTCGTTTAAAATTTCTTTTGGATTTTTTGTATAGCCACTACATAAGAATTCATATGATTTTTGAACCCTTTCAGGTGTTTTTACTAATCCTTCTCTATTTGGATTTTCACCAATTTTTATTAATAAATTTTTAATTAAGTCTTGCATTCTTTACCTTTATATTTTGCCAATGATTAATTTTTTTAGCTAGAATTGTGCGAAATATTTTACAAAAGGTAGTTTAATGAAACTTAGTACAACAAAAATTGATGAAATTAATTACTCAGTAAGTGGTGTTATAGAAAAATCTTTAATAGATGAAAAGGTTAAAGAAATAGCTGTAAAAGCTAGTAAAACCATGCAAGTTGCTGGTTTTAGAAAAGGCAAAGTTCCTGTAAATGTTGTTTTAGATAGATATAAAGATTCTTTATTAAAAGATGCAGAACAAGAAGCGATTACAAGTGCTTATAAAAATGCAGTTAAAGAAACAGGTAAAGATGAAAAAGAATTAATCGGCGAGCCAAGCTTTAAAAAATTCGATAGAAAAGATAGTGGAATTGAATTTGAATTCGTAGTTTCTTTTAGACCAACAATTGATTTAAGTGGTTATGAAGCATTAGTTCCTGCATTAAAAATAGAAGAAATTAAAGAAAAAGATATTAAAGCTAGAAAAGAAGCTATGCTTAAGCAATTTGCTCCATTAGAAAAAACTAAAAAACAAATCTTAAAAAAAGGTGATTATGCTAAGTTTGATTTTGAAGGATTTGTTGATGGCGTTGCTTTTGAAGGTGGTAAAGCAGAAAATTATATGCTAGAGATTGGAAGTGGTCAATTTATACCAGGATTTGAAGATGGTATGATAGAGCTTAAAGTTGGCGAAGAAAAAGATATAGAAGTAACTTTCCCTGAAAATTATCAAGCAGCTCATTTAGCGGGTAAAAAAGCAGTATTTAAAGTAAAATTACATGAAATTCACGCAAGAAAATTACCTGAAATTGATGAAGAAATGCTTAAAAAATTACTTCCTGGTGTAGACAACCCAACTGAAGCAATTTTAGATGAAAAAATAAAAGAACAATTAGAAACAGAAGCTAAATTTAAACAAATTGATGAAAAATTAAAACAAGAATTTGTTGAAAAAATGCTAGAAAAATATACTTTTGCAGTTCCACAAAACATTTTAGAACAAGAAACTAATTTACAATTTAATCAAGCTGCAAGAAGCTTTAGTAAAGAAGAATTTGACAAATTAAAAGATGATAAATATTTAGAAGAAAAAAGAAAAGAATATGAAGCAGAAGCTTTAAAAAGCGTAAAATTAACTTTCATTGTTGATGAATTAGCAAAATTAAGAAATGTAGTTGTAAATGACCAAGAAGTAGCACAAGCTATTTATTTTGAAGCTTTAAGATATGGAATGGACCCTAAACAACTAATAGAAAACTATACAAAAAATGGCACATTACCAGCTGTTAGAATGAGTTTGGTAGAAGAAAAATTATTTGCTGATTTATTTTTAGGAAAAGATAAATGAGCTACATACCTTATGTAGTAGAAAAAACTAGCAAAGGCGAGAGAAGTTATGATATTTACTCTCGCTTACTTAAAGATAGAATTATTCTTTTAAGTGGTGAAATAAATGATGATGTAGCTGCTAGTGTAGTTGCACAATTATTGTTTTTAGAAGCTCAAGATTCTACTAAAGATATTTATTTGTATATAAATAGTCCTGGTGGAGTTGTAACTAGTGGTCTTAGTATATTTGATACAATGAATTATATTAAACCTGATGTTAGTACAATTTGTATAGGACAAGCTGCTTCAATGGGAGCGTTTTTACTTAGCTCTGGAGCTAAAGGTAAAAGGTTTGCTCTTCCAAATGCTAGAATTATGATACATCAGCCTTTAGGCGGTGCAAGAGGTCAAGCGACTGATATTGAAATTCAAGCAAAAGAAATTTTAAGATTAAAAGCAATGCTTAACAAAGTATTAGCTGAAAATACCGGTAATAAATTGGCAAAAGTTGAGAAGGACACTGAACGCGATTATTTTATGAGTTCAGAAGAAGCTTTAAAATATGGACTAATTGATAAGGTATTAGAAAAAAGTTTTAAATAGGATAGGGCTTTGAATAAAGAGATAATACACGATGAATCTCCTAAGATTCAGAAATTAAGCGGTGGAGAATTTGAGAAATTTACTCAACAAGTAATTAAACAACTTATAGAGGATAATGTTCCACCAACTCCTACTAATTATTCTATTTATTTTGAAAAAATGTTAGATACTAAGCCTATGGCCTTTAAAAAAAGAGTAACAGAAATGATTACTTATGAAAAAGAAGACCAAAGTAATAAAGTTGCTGTAATAGAACAAGACATTAAAGAAACCTTTGTAAATATAAAACAGCTAGTAGGTTCTATTGCAACAATTTATAAAAATATAAGCACAATGAAAGCTTTAATTAAGAAAAAAATAGGCGATTTGAGTATCGCTACTGGTTCTTTATCTATTCAAAATATTTTAAGGTCTTTAGATAGTGATATGGCTAAACTCACCACAGCCCTTGATATTCAATTAAATAGTATAAAAAAAGGTTATGATGAGATTGTAAAAATACATAATAGGGTGAATGAGCAGAGTGAATTTGATGATAAATTCGGAGTGTTTAATAAAAGATATTTATATAATAATATTACTCAAGACATAGAAGATATTAAAAAATATGGTTATTCAATATCATTGATGTTTGTAAAGATTAAAGATAGTTTATTAAATACAATTGAATTACAAAAAGATAAAAATCTTTTGATGAGAAATGTTGCGAAATTATTATTAAAAACCTCAAGAAGAAGCGATGTTGTGGCACATTATGGAGATGGTATTTTTGTAATGGCAATGAAACATACAAATATAGTTAATGCAAAAAAAGCTTGTGAGAGAATTTCAGACTTATTTTACAATACAACATTTTTTATAAATGATAATGAAATTGATATTAATATAGAAATGAGCGTTGTAGCACTTAGTGGCGATAATTATGAAGAACAAATTCTTGAGGCTATTAGCGTATTACCGAATACTGGTAAAAATAAAGAAATTTATGCTGTAGTTGGAGATAGTGAAGAAAATGATGCTTAAATTAATAACTTATCCTAATAAATTATTATTTACTAGGAGTGAAGAAGTTAAGGTATTTGATGAAGAGTTACATACATTTTTAGATGATATGTATGAAACTATGATTTCATCTAGTGGTATAGGTTTAGCAGCAATACAAGTTGCAAAACCTTTAAGAATATTTTTGATTAATTTATTAAATGAAAATGAAGAACAAAATAAAGATGATTTGATTGAATTTATTAATCCAATAATCACACCTATTGGAGAAGGAACGCAAGTTTATGAAGAAGGTTGTCTTAGTGTTCCTGGTTTTTTTGAAGAAGTAACTAGATATAATAAAATTAAAGTTGATTATTTAGATAGGTTTGGAAATCAAAAAACTTTAGAAGCTGAAGGGCTTTTAGCAGTTGCTATTCAACACGAAAACGACCATCTTGATGGACATTTATTCATAGAAAAAATATCATTTAGTGGAAGAAAAAAATTAGAAAAACATTTAAAAAGTTCTAAAAAGCCTAAAAAATAATTATGGCTTTTTAGATTATTGTTTATATCTTCATTTATTTTTCAAAATAATTTATACTTTTATAATTCATAGTGATATTTTAAAAAAGTATAAAAATATTTATTGTTAAAATCTTTTGGAATTTAATTTACAATGCTTTTATAGAACTTACTTTGTATTATGCTTGTAGTTTAAATCATTTGATTAGTTTGTAAATATTATTAGATAGATTTGATGTTTAAAACTTAAGTGAATATTAAAAATTACGCAGCTTATAAATATAGTAATTTATATTAATTTAAATAAAATAATTGGTTTTAATAAGATATTAAAATACTTAAATTGATACTAAAAATTAAAATTGTAACTAAGCAGAAAAAATCGGATATTAATGTTTATTACAAAATAATGTTTTAACAATATAAGCACTAAATACTAGATATTTTTATAAGATTTTCATTAATTATTTTATACTTTTAAAAACTATTAAACAAATCTAGAAATTAAATTAATATCAAGATTTTAAATATTTTATAGTTGATATATCATTTCTATCATTTAAAATATTGACTATCTTAGACTTAAAATTTATATTAAAATCTTAAAAATAAATTTATATTTGACACTTTTTTGCCACTACATGTTTTTATAATAAATTGATTTTTTAGAAGGAGTATAGATGTTATCAAGGAGAAATTTTATAAAAGGAGTAGCAGGAGTTGGCCTTAGTGCACCTTTAGCATTAAACGCTAATGATAATTTAGGAAAAGACATAAAATTTGATGAAATAGCTGATGTTATTATAATCGGAAGTGGTGTGAGTGCTCATATTTGTGCTGCTTATTTAGTAAAGAATAAAATTGATGTTTTAATGATTGAAAAGATGGATAGAATTGGTGGTAATTCTGCTTTATCTCAACAAGATTTTGCTGTTCTTAATTCAGATTTACAAATTAAAGCTGGCATAAAAGATAGCGAAGAATTATTTTTAAATGATTTAAATAAAGCTGGAGCTGGATATAATCATTTAGAACATTCTTTAAGAATTATAAGAAATTCAAATGAAGCATATGAATTTGCTAAAAGTTGTGGGGTTAAATATGCTGATAAGCTTAAGTTTTTAGGCGGTCATAGTGTTGCTAGAAGTGTTGAAACTATTGGCGGTGGTGGTGCTTGTATTAGCACTTTAAATGAATTTTTTATAAAACATAATGGAAAGATTAAAAACGAAACTAAATGCGATGAAATCATTCAAGATGAAAGTGGCAAAATAATTGGCGTAAGCGTTAGAGAAAATTATAGATTTAATAGAAATCTAGCAAATGATGATAGAGAGAATTTAAGTGGAGATAAAAAACACTATAAAGCAAGGCTTGCGGTAGTTTTTGCAACAGGTGGATTTAGCCGTGATATTGAGTTTAGAAGTATAGTAAATCCTAGATTAAGGTTGGCAAAAAGCCCTTCAAGTTTAGGTCAGACTGCTGGTGCATTAAAACAAATGCTAAAGGTAGGAGCAATCCCAACTCAATTAGCACTTAGTAGATTTTCTTTTGGAATTCCTACAGAAGATTTAATTTATGGGATTATGGTTGATTGCAATGCTAAAAGATTTTTAAATGAAGATGGAGATAGACAAGGTTTATCAAATAAAATCTTAGCTCATATGGAAAAGATTAACACAACAATTTATCCAATAATTATTTTTGATAGCACAGGATTTGCTAATTCGCACGACCCTAATAGAATGCAAAGTTTTATTACTGCAGGGAAAATGAAGAAATTTGATAGCCTAAGTGATTTAGCTAATAATTTTAAGCTTAATGAAAATGATTTATTAAAGACAATGCAAGATTATGAAACAGGCATTTCAAATAATAAAGATGAGTTCAAAAAAGATTTAAGTAAGATTAAAAATTCTAGTATGAGTAAAGCACCTTTTTATGCAATGACAGCTGCACCAGGTCTTAGTTATACTCCAGGTGGTGTTTATGCTGATATAAATATGAGAGTTTTAAATATTAGTAACTATGAGCCAATTAAAGGGCTTTATGCGATTGGTGAGGCAACTGGTGGTGTTCATGGACAATCAAGGCTTACTAGTTGTTCTATTCCTGATTGTATGACTTCAGGAATTGCTTGTGCGAAAGATATTTTAAAAGGAGTATAAATGCAAAAATTATTAATGATTTTGATATTAAGTATTTTTGCATTAGGCAATGAATTTGCAATAAAACCACATCATATTGAAGTGAAATTAAAATGCACAGATTGTCATAAAGAAGCAAATGAAAAAGATTATAAAGCACTTGATTCTAATTCATGTCTAAGTTGTCATGGAAGTAAAGAGAAATTAGCAAAAAGGCTTGATTTTTTAAAAGGTAAAAACCCGCATAATAGTATTCATGATAATGCGAATTTAAATTGTTACACCTGTCATAATGAGCATAAGCCATCATTTAATATGTGTAATACTTGCCATAATACTAAAACTTGGATGAGGGAGATAAAATGAAAAAAACTATTATTTTTGTTTCATCTATTGTGGTTTTAACTTTAATTTTTGTATTTTTATCTCATAAAGCTATACAAATGACTGGCGATGATAAATTTTGTGCGAGTTGTCATGTAATGCAACCGATGAAGGAAGCTTATATTAAAGATGTTCATAGTGGTAATAATAATCTAGGTATAAAGGCAAATTGTGTAGATTGTCATTTGCCACACGATAATATAGTAAATTATCTAAGCACAAAAGCTTATAATGGCATTAAAGAATTTAGTATCACTGCTATTGGAGCTGATGAAAAGATAGATTGGTATGAAAAACTCAATCATAAAAAAGATTATGTTTATGATAGTGGATGCTTAAAATGTCATCAAGATATTACTAAAATTAATTCTAAAAATGAAATGCAAAATACAATGCATAAAAGATATTTAGATTACGCAAATGAATTAAAATGTGTAAGTTGTCATACCCATGTAGGTCATGATGGTTTAAGGGGTAAATTAGATAAAAAATGAAAAAATACACAATTTTATATGCAGAAGATGATTTAAATCTAGCAAGTCAAGTGATTGATTTGCTAGAACTACTTGATTTTAATGTGCTTTATGCTAAAGATGGCTTAAGTGCTTTAGATATATATTTGGCTAAAAAGCCTGATATATTATTACTTGATATTTCTATGCCAAAACTTGATGGTTTAAATTTATTAGAAAATATAAGAAATTCTGATAATAAAATTCCTGCTATTATGATTACAGCTTTAAGCGATAAACAAACTTTATTAAGTGCAGTTGAGCTTAATATTTGCAAGTATTTAATAAAACCTTTTGATAGGATTAAACTTGAAGATGCTTTAAAAAAGGCTATAAAAAGTATTAATAATAAAATTAAATTAAGCAATAATATATATTTAGATATTGATTTAAATGAGTTATTAGTAAATGATGAGATTATTAAGCTTAGCAAAAAAGAATTTTTATTGCTTGAAATTTTGTTAAAAAGTAGTCCTAACATTGTAGATATTTATAAGATTTGCGATTATGTATATAATGATTATGATGTAAGTTCTGATGCTATTAAATCACTCATTAAAAATCTTAGAAAGAAATTAGGCGATAAAGGTATAATTCATAATGCAAATTCTCGTGGATACTATATCAAAATTACTTAATATAAGCATTCGCAAAAAAGCTTTTATATTTGTTTTAACTTTGATTATTTTTTTATGTTTTATTTTGAATTTTTTATATATTTCTT
Organism: Campylobacter sp. RM9333; assembly: GCF_020137705.1. NCBI lineage: Bacteria > Pseudomonadati > Campylobacterota > Epsilonproteobacteria > Campylobacterales > Campylobacteraceae > Campylobacter > Campylobacter sp. RM9333. The sequence goes on along the minus strand of NZ_JACGAY010000005.1, from coordinate 11,829 downwards.
GGCATAAAAATTATTTATTTCAAAACAAAAATAGTTTTAATGATAGGTTTATTTATTTTTATAGTGATTTTTTAAATAATTTATTAAACAATACGCTTAGTATTAGTTATGAATTTAGTTCTAATTTAGATTATTTAAAAAATGATGAAAAACTAAATAAATTAAATAAATTATTTTTAAATCTAAGCTCAAATGAGGCGTATTTAAAGGATATTAAATTATTGATTTTAAAAGAAAATATTTGCATAGAAAAAGATAAAATAAAATTAAATTGCCAATATGATTTTAATAATCAAACAGATATTTTACTTAGATTAAATACCGAACCAGTTTATTTAATTAATTTAAAAATAAATGAAAATTATGCGATTACTTATACAATAAGTGCAAAAAAATTATTAGATAATTTAAAAATTCAAGATGATTTTTTAGCTGCTTTAAAGTATGAAAATGAGTATTTTTATAATGAATTTGATTGGCAAAATAAAACTAAACTTTTAAAAAATGATGAAGATATAATTAAATTAGATGATAAATATTATTTAAGTAATGAAATTATTTTAAATGATAGATTTTTCATATTGATTAAAAAAGATATTACAAAAGATTATAAAACTCATTTACATATAATAAAAAAGGCTTTTATAATTAGTGTGGTTTTGGTATTTTTTGCTTTTATTGGGGTATATTTTGTTTTAGGATTTTTAATTAATAAATTATTAAAAACCGAAGAAAAACTAAGAAAATTAAATGCAAATTTACAAGAAGAAGTAAAAAATCAAGTTGAAATAATTAAGGCTAAATTAGATGAAAATACACAAAAAGAGCAATTGCTAAATCATCAATCAAAATTAGCTGCATTAGGTGAAATGATAGCTTGTATAGCTCATGAATATAGACAGCCATTAGCAACTTTAGGTGCAATTTCTAGTTATCTTGAGATTAGTTTAGAAAAACAAAAAATTGATGATAAGTTTCATCAAAAATTAAAAGAGATAAATCCTATTTTAAATTATATGTCAAAAACTATTGATGAATTTTATGATTTTTATAAGACAAAGCAAGAAAAAAGCTCTTTTTATGTTTATGAAGCTATTTTAAATTCTTTAACGATTTGTAATGCAAGCCTTACAAGGAATGCAATTAATACTACTTTAAGACTTGATAAGAATTTAAAAATAAATTCATATAAAAATAGTTTAGCTCATGCAATAATCAATCTCATTACAAATGCAAAAGATGCTTTAGTTAATATAAAAAATCCTTATATTATAATTAATCTTTATGCTTATAAAAATAATATTTACATTAGTATAAAAGATAATGGAATAGGGGTTAAAAAGGATTTAGAAGAAGAAATTTTTAAACCTTATTTTAGCACGAAAAATGGTTCAGGGCTTGGGCTTTTTATGATAAAAAATATTTTAAATAGTGAGTTAAATGCTGATGTGTTTTTAAAAACTAGAAAAATTGGAGCTAATTTTTATATTAGGATTGCTTATGAATGAGTTGTTTTGTTTAATTGTAGGTAGTGGTATTAGTGGTTTAACATTGGCGAATTTATTGGTTAAACAAGATATTTTATTAATTGAGCAAGATGATGAATTAGGCGGAGCTAAGAGTTATTTAAATTTTGCTGCTAGTAATTCATCTTTTCAACAACTAGCAAATATAAAAGATGATAAATTTTATGATGATTTGATTTCTTATTCAACTAATTATGCTGATTTTACTTTATTAAAAGAGCTTAGTGAAAAATCAGCACAAGCTACTCAACTTTTAAAAAGTTTTGGGGTTGAATTTGAATTAGCTATATTAAATAGCTTAAATCATTCAGTTCCTAGAGAATTACACCCTTTAAAAAATGCTAAAGAAAGTGTGATAAATCCATTAATCAACAGATTGCTTAGTAAAAATGTAAATATATTAACTAAGGCTAAATTAATTGATTTTGATAATGGTATTGCAAGTATTTTACATAAAGATGAAATCATAAAAATTAAGGTTAAAAATATAGCTTTTTGCACTGGTGGATTTGCAAACGATAAAGAATTTATAAAAATTCATTATCCACTAGCTTATTATGCTAAAACTATGTCTAAGAACAATTCAAATTCTTTAAAGATTTTATTAAAAAATGGAGCAATCCCAACTCAATTAAGTCTAATGAGATTTGCTTTTGTTTTGCCTATGGATATTTTTAAATATGGAATTTTAATTAATTCTGATTTTAAAAGATTTGTTAGAGAAGATAGCTCAAGGCAAGATTTAGCAATAGCGATTTTAAATGAAATTAAAAATAATAAATTAGTTAAATTACTCCTAGATAATCACGGAATAAATTATATAAACGATATAAGTATATTTTACAAATACTATTCTTTAGAAGAAATTGATAAAAGATTAATTAATTGCGTTGATGAATACAATAGCTATTTTAGTAATAGGATTGATAAATTGGGTAAAAATCTTAATAATATTTCTATTAAAGCAATTAATAAGCCTATGTTTTATTTGGCTAATGTAGATGTTTATTTAAACTATACTTTAGGTGGGGTTAAATCAGATATATTTGCAAGAGTAGTTGATATAGATACTAATACAGCTAAGAATAATATGTTTGCTATAGGAGAAGTTAGTTCTATGTTTGGAGAAGCAAGGCTTAGTGGAGCTGCTAGCATAGCTTGTGTTGTATTTGCTATGAATGCTAGTAAATTTATGCTATCAATTTGAAAGTATTAATAATTTTTTTATAATCTAGCTAAATAGGAGAAAATATGAAGAAGAAATACTCATTTTTTAAAAACGCAAGTTATGCTTTAGCAGGGGTTAAAAGAGCTTTAAATGAAAGTGCTTTTAGGATAGAATTTGTAATAGGAATTTGCTTTATTTTATTTGCTTTATTTTATCCTTTTTCTTTATTTGAAAAGGCATTTTTAATAGGTGTTATTATTTTAGTATTTGCTGCTGAATGCTTTAATACTTCTATTGAGAGCGTTGTAGATTTGGCAACTTCAAAATACCATAAACTTGCAAAAGATGCAAAAGACTTAGGCTCTGCTGGAGTATTTTTTACTATTTTAATAGCTGTTTTAACTTGGCTTAGCGTTTTATATAAGGAATTTTTATGAAAATAAGTGAGATTTATAAGATTTTAGATGAATTAAGCCCTTTTAATACTCAAGAAAGTTGGGATAATAGTGGGTTAATTTTAAGTAATGATGATAGTTGCGAAAGGATTTACCTTAGCCTTGATTTAGATTTTAATCAAGTAAAATCATTTTTATCAAATTCATTGATTATTACTCATCATCCTTTGATTTTTAAGGGTATTAAAAGTATTAAAAATGATTATGCTGGTAATATTTTAAAAGAATTAATCAAAAAAAATTGTGCTTTAATTTCTATGCATACGAATTATGATTTAAGTCATTTAAATAGATATTTTTGTGAAAAGTTTTTAGGCTTAGAAATAATTGAAAGCGATGGGTTTTTAGCTTATGCTAAGAATAATTTTAAAGATATTTATGAATTGGCTGATTTTTTAAAGGCTAAATTAAACTTAAAAAAAATATCAATATCTTTAGCAAAAGAAATAATTCAAACTGATTTAATAGGAATTTGCACGGGTTCTGGAATTTCATTGGCTAGTGAGCTTAAGAGTAATATATTTTTAACAGGAGATATTAAATATCACGACGCTTTAGCTCTTAGTGAAAATAATATAAGTTTAATTGATATTAAGCATTATGAAAGTGAGATTTGTTTTGCTAATTCTTTAGCGAGTAATTTGCAAAAATTACCGATAGAGATTATAATCAGCTCTTCAAAAAATCCATTTTTAGAGTATTAAGGACATACTATGAATAAACACCTATCACAATTAGTAGAGCTTTCTAAATTAGATAAAGAAATAGATAGTTTTTTACCACAAATTGAAAGTGCTAAAAGAGAAGCGAACAATTTAGAAGATAAAATTAAAAGTCTTGAGAATAAAAATTCAAAATTAGAAGAAAGCATAAAAGAAATTAGTGAGAGTAAAGTAAAAGTAGAAAATCACATAGCTCAATTTTCAACAAAGATAAATGAAACAGCTAAAAAAATTGCTTTAGTAAAAACAGAAAAAGAAGCAAATGCTTTAAAATTAGAAGAAGAAATCGCAAGAGAGCAATTAGAAGCTGCAAATGAAGAAATATCAAAATTAGAAAAAATAGTAGATAATAAAAAAGAAGAAATTAAAGAAAATCAAAAAGAAATTACTAAATTAAATGATGATTTAACTATAGCAATAGCTAATCAAAAATCAGCACTTGATGCTATTGAAGAAAAAAGAAAAGAAATTTATGTAAGAAAAGATAAGTTAGCTAGCGAAATTGATAGCAAAGTTTTCGGATTTTATGAAAAAATTAGAAAATGGGCTAAGAATACTGCAGTAGTTCCTGTTAAAAAACAAGCTTGCTATGGTTGTTTTATGCAACTAAATAGCAAAACTTTTAGTGCAGTTTTAAAAAGTGAAGAGATTAATAACTGCCCACATTGTGGAAGAATTTTATACATAGAAGAGTAATTTTTATAATTTAAAAAATGTATTTTTTTTATATTCTTGTTTCTATTTTAATTTATCCTTTATTCTTATTGGTTTTAATTCCTTTAAGTTTTAAGGATAAATATTCTAAACTTTATCAAAAATTTTTACCATTCAAAAAGCATAAAATAGCAGATATTCATTTTCATTTTGCAAGTTATGGAGAAGCTGTCGCTTTAGGCGAGTTGATTAAATATTATAAAAATAAAGGTTTTAAAATATTACTTACTTGTTCATCAAAAACAGGACTTATGAAAGCAAAAGAATTTGATGATAATGCTTTTTTACTACCTTATGAGCCATTATTATATTTATGGCTTAAACCTGCTAAGACTTTAATAGTATTTGAAGCAGAATTATGGTTAGCTTTACTTAAAATATATAAAGATTTTGATAAAAATACTATTTTATTAAACGCTAGAATGAAAGAAAATAGCTTTAAAAATTATAAAAAATTTAGTTTTTATTATGCAAAAATATTTTCATATTTTGATTTAATTCTTGCTCAAAGTAATGAAGATAAAGAAAGATTAGAATATTTTAATGCTAAAAATATAGAAGTTTTTACAAATATAAAGATTACAAATAAGCCAATAGTTACTAAGCAATTAAGCAAAAATAAAGAAATAATTTTAATTGCAAGTACTCACGAAAATGAAGAAGAAATAATTCTAAATAAGCTAGATAAAAATTTCTTAAAAGATAAATGTCTAATAATAGCACCAAGACACCCTGAAAGATTTCATAAGGTTGAAAAATTGCTTTATAATAAAGGCTTTAACATTGTAAAATATAGCAATGATTGTGATGGATATTTAAAAAGTGAAGTATTTTTGCTAGATACTTTAGGAGAATTAATTAATTTTTACTCAATTAGTGATTATGTGATTTTGGGTGGTTCTTATACTAAAATAGGCGGACATAATTTCGCCGAAGCTGCGTTTTTTGGCTGCAAAATCACTTCAGGAACTAATGTATTTTCTCAATATTCAAGCCTAAAATGTATAGAAAATATAAAAATTAGTGATGATATTGATTTTACAAATGTTAAAAATGCTAAAATCAAAAACGAATATACTTTCAACGCATTATGCGAAATATTAGATAGGAAAATAAATGAAACAAGATAAAGCATATAAATTATTAGCAATTCAAGAAGGAATTTCAAATTCAGCTGCTAAAGAATTAATAGATTTAGGTTTAGTAATGCACGGGGGCAAAAGATTAGAGATTGCAAGAGGTCTTATGCCTGTTAATACTATTTTTAAACTTGCAAAACCAGAGCTTAGCGTATTGTTTGAAGATGATAATTTATTAGCTATTAATAAGCCAATTGGTATTGCGAGCGAACATATTAAAAATAATTACACTCTTTTAAATAGACTTGATAAGGATACAAGTGGCATTGTATTATTTGCTAAAAATGAAGAGTTTTTAAAGGCTGCAAAAAACGAATATAAAAAAGAAAAAGTGCAAAAACTCTACCTAGCAATTACTAATAAAATAGTAAGCGAAGGAATGGAGATTGATGAGCCAATTTTAACCATAAAAGGCAAAAGTGCATTTAGCAAAATTAGTAATAGTGAAAACGCAAAATACGCTTATACTAAAATAGAGCCTTTAATTATAGAAGGTAAAAAAACCTTATTAAAAGTGCAAATTGCAACAGGTAGAACCCATCAGATAAGAGTTCATTTAAATAGCGTTGGGCTAGGAATTTTAGGCGATGTTAAATATAGTAAAATAATTAGCTCAAGGCTGATGCTTCATTGTGCTAGGACAAAAATATTTGATTATGATATAAAAACTCCTATGCCAAATGATTTTCATAAAGACTTTGAATTAAAAGGGCTTAATTTAGACTTTTTATTTTAATTTTTAATGCTTTTAAGATAGTTTTTATTTTAAAAGCATTGGAATTTTATAAATTATACTTTACCAACGATAAAGCTTATAATTATTACACTTTGTTTAATTGCTGAAATTAAAATAAATCCCTTTAAGCATAGTAAAGGAATAATAATGTTAGATGTAATGCAAATTCAAGAAATTTTACCACATAGACCACCATTTTTGTTAGTTGATAAAATCACAGAAATCAATCTTGATGAAGGTTATGTATTAGGTTATAAAAATGTTAGTATAAGTGATCAAGTATTTGCAGGACACTTTCCAGGTCATCCGATTTATCCAGGAGTTTTAATATTAGAAGGAATGGCTCAAACGGGTGGAATTTTAGCTTTTCAAAGTATGAAAGATAGTGTTGATCCTAAAAGCAAGGTAGTATATTTTACAGGAATGGAAGAAGTAAAATTCAAATCACCAGTAAGACCAGGCGATAAATTAGTATATAAAATGAGCGTTGTTAAAAATCGTGGAGCAATGTGGGTGTTTAGTGGCGAGGCTTATGTAGATGATACATTATGCACTCAAGCAATTTTAAAAGCGATGATAGTAGATAAATGATTTCAGATTTAGCAATAATAGAAAATGGTGCAAAAATAGGCAAAAATGTTAGCATTGAGCCTTTTGCATATATAGGAAGTAATGTAGAAATTGGTGATAATTGCATTATTAAAAGTGGTGCAAGAATTTTAGGAAATACAAAAATAGGAAATAATTGCAAGATTTTTTCTTATGCTATTTTAGGTGATATTCCACAAGATATTTCTTATAAAAACGATGATTTTTCAGCTTTAATAATAGGTGATAACACAACTATTCGTGAGTTTTGCACTATAAATTGTGGCACACAAAAAGGCGATGGATACACAAGAGTTGGAAATAATAATTTCATAATGGCTTATGTTCATATTGCACACGATTGCACCTTAGCTGATAATATAATTTTAGCAAACAATGTAACCTTAGCAGGGCATGTTGAAGTTGGCTCATTTAGTGTGATTGGCGGACTTACTCCGGTTCATCAATGGGTTAAAATAGGCGATTATTGTATGCTTGGAGGTGCTTCAGCATTATCTCAAGATTTACCACATTTTTGTCTAGCTGAAGGTAATCGTGCTTATGTTAGAAGTCTTAATTTAGTAGGGCTTAGAAGACATTTAGAAAAAGATAAAATAAATGAATTAAGTGAAGCATTTAGTAAGATTTTTAGAAGTAAAACAGGGCTAATTAGCGATAGAGCAAAAGCTTTATATGAGAGTTCAAATTCTGCCGAAGTTGTTAAATTATGCTCGTTTATTTTAAATACAAAGCGTGGAATTCCAGTGAAAGGAAATGATAATGAGCAATAATATTTGTAGTTTTTGTGGCAAATCTTATCCGTTTGACCTACTTTCAAATGGTAAAAATAATACAATTTGTCCTACTTGTGCTGGTGTTATATTTAAAATGTATGATGCTAAAAATAAAGAATTAGCAGTAGATGAGGTAGCTGATAGTTTAAAAGATATAAGTTCAAAAGCTTTAAAATCTCATTTGGATAATTATGTAATAGGTCAGGATAGAGCAAAAAAGGTTTTAAGCGTAAGCGTTCATAATCATTATAAAAGGCTTATGAGTAATGCTGATGAGAGTGATGTAGAATTAGCAAAATCAAATGTTTTATTAGTAGGACCTACAGGAAGTGGTAAGACACTTTTAGCTCAAACTATGGCAAAAGCACTTGATATTCCTATAGCAATTTGCGATGCTACGAGTTTAACTGAAGCTGGATATGTAGGAGAAGATGTTGAAAATATCTTAACAAGACTTTTACAAGCAGCTGATTATAATGTTGAGCGTGCAGAATGTGGGATAATTTTCATTGATGAAATTGATAAAATCGCAAGAAAGGGAGAAAACCGCTCAATTACAAGAGATGTAAGTGGAGAAGGCGTTCAGCAAGCATTGCTTAAGATAATAGAAGGTAGCGTTGTAAATGTCCCACCACAAGGCGGTAGAAAACACCCAAATCAAGAATTTATTCAAGTTGATACTTCAAATATTTTATTTATTTGTGGTGGTGCTTTTGATGGAATTGAAGAGATTTTAAAGCAAAAGCAAGGCGAGAATGTAATGGGTTTTGATACTACTAGTGTTAAACTTAGTGAAGATGAATTGTATTCGCATATTGAGCCTGATGATTTGATTAAATTTGGTCTAATTCCTGAATTAGTTGGAAGATTGCACGCAATTGCAAGTCTTAATGAAATTAGCGAAGAAGATATGGTAAGAATTTTAATTGAGCCAAAAAATTCAATAATTAAGCAATATCAAAAGATTTTTGAATTTGATGGTGTTAAATTAGAATTTGATAAAGATGCACTTTTAGCTATTGCTAAAAAAGCTCTTGATAGAAAAACAGGAGCAAGAGGTCTTCGTGGGATATTAGAGCAATTATTACTTGATTTAATGTTTGATTTAGATAAATATGAAGGTTATGAAATCGTTATAAATAAAGATTTTGTTAATGGCGAAGGCGATGCTATTTTTTTAAAAATTAAGGATAATAAATGATACTAGACCATTTAATAGGGTTATTTTCAAGTGATATGGGTATTGATTTAGGCACAGCAAATACTCTTGTGCTAGTAAAAGATAAGGGTGTAGTAATTGATGAGCCAAGTGTTGTAGCAGTTCAACATACAAAATATGGAAAGAGTAAAATTTTAGCAGTTGGTAAAGAAGCTAAAGAAATGCTAGGCAAAACTCCTAGTGATATTCAAGCAATTCGCCCTATGAGAGATGGGGTTATAGCTGATTTTGATATGACTGAAAAAATGATTAGATATTTTATTGAAAAAACACATAAAAGAAAGAGTTTTTTACGCCCTAGAATATTAATATCAGTTCCTTATGGTCTAACTCAAGTTGAAAGAAAAGCAGTTCGCGAAAGTGCTTTGAGTGCTGGTGCAAGAGAAGTGTATTTGGTTGAAGAGCCAATGGCTGCAGCAATTGGTGCAAATCTTCCCGTGCAAGAGCCTGTAGGCTCATTAGTAGTTGATATTGGTGGTGGAACTACTGAAATAGGAGTTATTACTCTAGGTGGTCTTCATACTGCAAAAAGTATTAGAACAGCAGGAGATAAGCTAGATAGCTCAATTGTAAATTATGTAAAAGAAAAATACAATCTAATAATTGGCGAAAGAACTAGCGAAGATATTAAAATTCAAGTTGGTTCAGCTATTCAATTACCTGAAGAATTAACTATAGTTGTTAAAGGAAAAGACCAAGTAAAAGGGCTTTTAAGTAAGGTTGAGCTAAGTAGTGAAGATATTCGTGAAGCTATAAAAGAGCCTTTAAAAGAAATTGCTGATGCGCTTAAGTTCGTATTAGAAAATACAAAACCAGAACTTGCAGGCGATATTGTAGAAAATGGTATAGTGCTAACTGGTGGTGGAGCATTAATCCGTGGAATTGATAAATATTTAAGCGATATTGTGAAATTACCTGTTTATGTTGCTGATGAGCCACTTCACGCAGTAGCAAGGGGAACTGGAAAAATACTTGAAGAGATTTCTTTACTAAGACAAATAGTAAATGATGAATAAATTTAAATTATTACTCCTAATATGCGTTTTGCTTACATCTTCTTATTATTTTGTAGTAGATGTTAAAAACGCTGTTTTAGGGGTTAATGATTTTGTTTTAAATAAGCTTTATAATGCTTATGATTACACCAAACAAAATATTACTAAATATTTTAATCAAGTAAATCAGATAGATGAATTAAGCACAGAAAATAAAAAGCTAAAACAATACAAATTCTTATATGATAATTTGGTTATAGAATATAACAATCTTGCAAAAGCTCATAATCTTAAAAAATATGAATTTGAATTAGCCTTAACTAGGGTATTATCTTATGAAAAAATTGGAAGTTTAACTAAATTTTGGATGAGTTATGATGGTATAAAGCCTGATATTACTTATGGTTTGATATATGATAATAATGCAGTGGGGATTATGTATTCAAATAATAATAGAGCTTATGCACTTAGTTTAAATGATGAAAAATGTGTTTTTTCTGTGGTTGTTGGGGAAAATAAAACTCCTGCTATTTTACAAGGTAGTAAAAATTCAATTTATGTTAATTTCGTTACTGATTATAAAGAATTAAATATAGGAGATTTGGTTTATACGAGTGGAAAGGATTTGATTTTTCCAGAGGGTATTTATGTTGGAAAAGTAGTAAAAATCATAGATGAAGCTGGGTATAAAAGAGCTATTTTAGAAGATACAAAAACTCTTAGTCCTTATAGATATGTTTATATGGTAAGTGCTAAAGAGAACTCACAAGAAATTAAAAATTAAAATCTTAAATTATTTTTTATTAATTTACCCTTTGTTAATAGGGGGGGGGTGTAGAATAATTACTTCATTTTAAAAAAAAGGAGTAATTATGGATAAGAGTTCCATTTTAATGCTACTTGATAATAAAATTTCAAGCGAGCAAAAGTTTATGCTAAATGATAAACTTGATAATTTAAGCGAAGAAAAATATAAAAACCTTCCACTAATCCCATTAAAAAGCCCAATTTTAGCAGCAGTTTTAGGATTTTTCTTCGGAGTTTGGGGTGTTGATAGATTTTATCAAGGAAATATGCTTTTAGGATTTTTAAAAATAGGTCTATTTTTAATAGGCTTAGCTTCGACACTCATATTTATCGGAGTTTTTATTTTATGGGCTTTATATATTTACGTATTAGTTGATATATATTTTGTATATAAAGCAGTTCAAAAAGACAATTACACAAAAATATTACAAATAATAGGATGATTTTATGAAAACAGATTTTTTAATTTCTAACAAAGGTCGAGAATTAATCAAAAATGAAGAAGAATTGAGAGTAAAGTTGAGTGAATTTGTAGGAGAATTGCCAAATGCTGCAATAGTTGATGAGTTAAGCAATGCGGCAAAATACTATACAAATAATGGCGAATCAAATACAGCAAGATATTCTTTTAGACTAAAAGATATATGCCTTCCTACATTATTGTTTAGTTATTTTAGCTATGCGTTGCGTTCTATGTGGATTTATGCAGGAATTATTTATGGGGCAATTGTGGTTTTATCGTTTTTTGGTTATTTTTATTTTAAACCAAAGGGCTTATTAAATTCTTTTGATTTTTCTTATATTAGTTATGTTTTAATTTATATAATTATCAGCGTTTTAACAAGTGCAACTTATAGATATTTTTTATTAAAAGAATTTTTTACTAAATACGAGCTAACACCTATTAGCAAACCTAGAAAACCCATAAATATCTTAATAGCTATTGGATTTATTATCGCTTTATTA